>DAIDKM010000085.1 GCA_027450045.1 Paludibacter sp.
ATAGAACCGATGGAATCGTTGCGTTATTTACCGTTTTTGGCGCCCGAAGGCATTATCGTTACGGCAACCGAAGCGTTTGTCAATATTCCAAACTACCCTGACGAAGCTGCCATCAAAAACGAGATTGCAAAAACAGGTAACCATCTTTTGGTCGATGCGGAAGCATTGGCACGTCAGGCAGGAAATCTGAAAACGTTTAACACGGTGATGCTGGGCGCTGCGTCTCGCTATCTCGGCATCGAAATAAGTGCCTTGAAAGAAGCCATTAAAACCTATTTTTCGGCCAAAGGAGAAGATACTGTGAAAGTAAACCTGGAGGCATTTCAATTGGGAGTTGCTTGCTCTGTGTAATAACCAAATAAGACTTGAAAGCGTCTCAAAGACATTCCGGTGTGTCATTTTATCATTAAAGAATGGCGATAAGACATTCTTTAATGGCAAAGAGGCATTCCTTAATGGCGATAAGACACTCTTTAATGGCAAAGAGACATTCCTTAATAGCGATAAGACACTCTTTAATGGCATTTCAACAAAACAATCTGTTCGAAGGCACTTCGGAGTGAACACACAGCAGAAACATAAAAGAGATTATCGAAAACACTAATCCCCTTTTCAATAAACAACGAAACGATGGATAAATACCAACAATACTTTACAGCCGACAAATTCGCCATGAGTAATGGCATCGAATTGACGGAGTGCCACCCGGGGTTTGCCAAAGCGCAGGTAAAAATTGAAAAACACCATTTGAACGGTGCAGGCGTGGTGCATGGCGGATTACTTTTCACGTTGGCCGACTTCTGTTTTGCCGCCGCCGTCAACTCCTATGGATTCGTCACCTTATCCATCAACGCCAACATGTCATACTTTGCCAAAAGCACAAAGGGCGTTCTCACTGCCGAAGCCAAAGAGATAGCCCGCAGCAACAAAATCTGCACGTGCGACATCAACGTGTATGACGAAGAGAATCAACTATTAGCCAATTTCAAAGGAACCGCTTATATCACACACAAAGAAATCGATTTTTTATGTCATTAAAATTCATCACATTCAACAATCTTAATTATTATGCCAACGAAATAAGGCATTTCAGCTCTACCCGCAAAGGAGGAGTCAGTACAGGCGAATTTGCTTCGTTAAATCTCGGTAACTATTCCGATGACAGTCGCGAAAACATTGATCACAACCGTCAATTGCTTTGCAACGAATTGAACATCCCGATGCAAAACCTGATCGGCGCACATCAGGTACATAGCGCCAAAACGATATTGATCGACAAAGCACTTCTGGCATTACCTGAAAGCGAGCGTAAAGTTGCTTTGGAAGGGTTTGATGCATTACTATGCAACATTCCGGGCATTTACATCACCGTCGCAACCGCCGATTGTGTTCCTATCCTACTCTATGACCCGATCCATAAAGCCGTAGCTGCCATTCACTCCGGATGGAAAGGAACCCTGGAGAACATCACCGGGAACACCATCGACCACATGCGGAAAGCGTTTAAAACAGATCCGGGCCGACTTGTAGCCGCCATCGGACCTTGCATTGGCAGTCAAGTCTATGAAGTCGGAAAGGATTTGTACGATCAATTTGAGAGCAAAGGATTCCCTGTGTCGAGCCTTTTTGAAAGCGAAGAAGACGACAAGTTTCTTTTCTATATTCGTATGGCCGTTTTTAGTCAACTAATGGAAAAAGGAGTCAGTAACATCTATTCGTTTCCCTATTGCACTTACTCCAACCCGGAACTTTTCTTCTCCGCCCGCCGACAGGGAATCCGTTCGGGAAGGATGCTAACCGGCATTGGAATAATTGAATAATTGAGTAACTGAATAATTGAAAAACAGAGTAATAAATTACCGGATTCTCATTGGCACATTGACATATTGGCATATTATTCAACTTTTACACGCTACACCTTACACTGATTTTGTTTATGATTTCCATCTCCATGTCCGATCGCATTAAAGCGGCATGTCCACAGCTTACGTTGGGGCTGGTTTTGTGTCGGGTCGAAAACAGCGCTTTGAATGAGAATCTTTGGAAAGAAATTCACGCGGTTGAAACGGACTTTCGCAGCCGACATACATTGGAACAAATAAACAAAATCCCCGCCATACAAGCCACTCGAATTGCTTACAAAGCATTGGGTAAAGACCCGAATCGTTATCGGCCTTCGGCAGAAGCATTGTGTCGTCGCATCGTGCGGGAACTTCCGCTTTACCAAATCAATACGTTGGTGGATGTAATCAACTTAGTTTCCATCCAAACAGGCTATTCCATCGGAGGATTTGATGCCGATAAAATCGAAGGCGACCTTTTGTTGACGGTTGGATCGGCAGAGGATACGTTTGAAGGAATCGGACGCGGGATCCTCAACATCGAAGGCTTGCCTGTTTACAAAGATGCTATGGGTGGCATCGGTACTCCGACCAGCGATCACGAACGCACGAAACTATCCTTGGAGACTTCGCGTTTACTGATGATTATCAATGGTTACTCAGGGAAAGAAGGAGTGCGGGAAGCGATGGATTTCTCGGTTATGTTACTACAGAAATATGCTCATGCGCAAGCAATTGAAACAAAAATATTGTAGCTTTGTAACCCATGATGAATTCCACACTATGACTTTTCAAGAACTGATTACTGCCATTCGTTCATTTTGCGTTCAACATGCGAATGAGGAGAATGCGAAGAAATACAACCGTTTTTTCAAAGAAGAACATCAATCTTATGGTCTGTCCCAACCACAGATGCAAGCCGAAGTAAAGAGGTTGTTAAAAACAGAAACTCTTACATTAAACACCGTTCTTGAAGCATCTTCTACGTTAATCATTGCCGAAAAATTCGAAGAACCGGCATTTGCACTTTTACTGACGGATGCTTTCGGAAAACAATTCGACCGAACGGTGTTTGATATGGTTGCCTCCTGGTATGCCGTCAGCATTTCCAATTGGGCACATGCCGATATGCTCGGAATGGCAATTCTTCCAAAGTTTTTGTTGCAACACATCGTCGCCATCGAAGATTTTCGCCCATGGCTGCAATCGAAATATTCTTTTCAACGGCGTTCCGTACCCGTTACACTGATAAAATGGATCAAGAAAAATCCGAAGGACATTGCACCGCTTTTCTCCTTTCTCGAACCGCTGATGAGCGACCCGATTCGTGAAGTTCATCAAGGTATCGGCTGGTACTTGCGCGAAGCATGGAAACTCAATCCCGAGGCCACCGAAAACTTCCTGTACAAATGGAAAGAAACCGCGCCCCGTCTTATCTTTCAATATGCCTGCGAAAAAATGAAGCCGGAAGATAAAATGAAGTTCAAACGATCAAAGCACTAAAAGGAAATACTGATCCGATGATTCAACGTCATCGGATCTGTTGTTTTTTACCTATTGTTGACGCGTTATCTTTTTGCTACATTTGCATCGAACGTATCCATTTTAATATGTATAACCCGTGAAACGATTGCTGCTCTCTTTTTCTGTTTTATTGTCATTGGGTGCCATGGCACAAACAGCTTACTTTACGCATCCTGTTTCCGATCAGATCAAAACATTGCAAGTGAATGTCGACGGCTCGCCTATGTCGCTTCCCGTCATTTCGTTGAATGATCAAAAAGTAATTGTGATTCAGTTCGATGAGATGTCGCACAACAGCAAGAATTACTATTATTCCATTCGTCATTGTGATGCCGATTGGACGCTGTCGAATGTTTCCGACATGGAAGCTATCGATGGTTATTCAACCGGTACGATTACCGAATCGGCGCTTTCCGTCAACACCACTTTTCTCTATACTCACTATTGGTTGCGATTCCCAAACGAGAATACGCAGATGAAGCTTTCGGGAAATTATGTCGTCACCATTTATGAAGACAACGATCCTGATAAAGTGGTGGCATATGCATGCTTTTCCGTTGTGGAGCCTCATGTAACCATCCAAGGCACCGTGCGGGGGAATACCGATACGGAAATGAACGGCAGATATCAACAACTTGACTTTACCATTGATAATAGCAATTTTCCCATTCGCGATGTCTTTTCGGAATTGCACGTGGTGGTACGGCAAAACGATCGTCGCGACAATGAAGTGAGTAACATAAAACCTACTTACACCACGCAATCGCTGCAAACCTATTCCAATAACAAATCCTTGATTTTTGAAGGAGGCAATTCATATCGGCAATTCGATGTTTCGTCCGTTTATCTTGCAGCAGTCGGTGTACATAATATTCAGTTTGAGTCGCCCTACTATCATGCCATGCTTTATGATGATGCCATCAGAGCAGACCGTTCGTTTGAAAAAGAACCCGATGTGCACGGAAATTATTTAATCAATCTTCAGAATCATACGCAACCCGAGATCGAAGCGGATTATATATATGTGCATTTTACGTTACCCGATGAGCATCCGTTGTTTGAAGGCTCGTTATATCTGAGCGGTAATTTTGTTTATAATCAGTTCAACGACAGCGACAGACTCGATTATAACGGACAACATCAGGCTTACCAACAAACCTTATTGCTCAAGCAAGGAGGATACAATTACCTGTATCTTTATGTTCCAAAAGGGGATTCAATCGGTTCTGCTTTTCCCATCGAAGGAAGCTATTGGCAAACTGACAATCAATATGCTATTTATGCCTATTATCGGCCTATGGGCGATCGATATGACCGATTGATCGGATTTACAACGATTCAATAACCATCGTGATGCGAAACAAGAAATATCACAAAAAAAGCAATAGATGAAGCCGGTGGAAGAACAAGATGAGATGACGTTTTGGGATCACTTAGAAGCATTTCGCTGGATGCTGATGCGTTCCGTTGTGGTATTAGTCATCATGATGGTGGCGGTGTTTTTGGCCAAAGAGTGGGTCTTTGATGCTATTTTCGCGCCAAAGAGTTCCGATTTTTTTGTTTATCATTGGATTGACAAACTTGGCACGCTCTTTTTTGTCGATTCGTTGCGTATCGTTCCGTTTAATCTCCACTTAGTTAATTTTGAATTGACGGGACAATTCATGGTGCACCTTTCCGTTGCTTTCTGGTTGGGCTTAATTCTTTCGTTTCCTTATTTTTTCTACGAACTTTGGGGATTTGTGAGTCCTGCGCTTTATGCTCACGAACGTCGTCCCATCGTTTGGACGTTTGTTGCCGGTGGCCTTTTGTTTTTCGTCGGCGTGGCCATCTCCTATATCCTGATTTTCCCGGTAGCGGTGCATTTTTTCTACATGTACCAGATCAGTCCCGACGTACAAAACCTGATTTCGCTGAGTTCGTACATTAGTTTGTTCACCACCACGTTGATTTCCATTGGCGCTGTTTTCGAGTTGCCAATTTTGGTTTATCTGTTATCGCGATTGGGCATTCTGAAACGCAGCTTCATGCGAAAATACCGTCGCCATGCCATCGTGGTCATCTTTATCATTGCCGGAATCATTACGCCAGCCGATCCTTTCACCATGCTTGCCGTTTGTCTCCCGTTAGTTCTACTCTACGAAGCCAGCATTTATGTGTGTAAAAAATAGGTTATTGCCAATCTTGCAATGCCAAGCAACATGATGTTTCCCGACGACAACCATAAGCAATTCATGGCAGCGCATCGCGATGATGATATGAATTCATTGTTGCTTCATGCTTCACGTTATCCTGACATCGACGTTCCTTTTGCCGTGCAGCAAATGGAAGGACGACGAAAAGCGGCATTGAAATTCCCGTCATTGCTCGATTTCGATGATTTTGTTTTCCCGCCACAAATCAATATGGAACAGGCATCTTCCGAAACCACGGCTCGTTACAAAGCTTCGTTGGTAGCGGGACAAGAGGTAATTGATTTGACAGGAGGCTTGGGAATCGACAGTTTTTTCATGTCGCAGGAGGCTCGTCATCTGGTGTATTTGGAACGAAATGAAGCCTTGTTTGCTTTGGCGCAACACAATTTTCAAATCACGGGCGCTTCGATAGAAACGATCTGCAACGATGGATTGGCTTTTTTACAAAACTCACAGCGCCAGGCTGATTATTTGTATGTCGATCCTTCGCGGCGCGATCATAACCATCAAAGAGTAGTTTCGTTGGAGAAATATGAGCCAAACGTACTGACTGCATTGCCGCTTTTTTTTCAACATGCGCCGCATATATTGATCAAAGTTTCTCCCATGCTGGACATTTCGTTGACTCTGCGTGCATTGCAACCTGTAGCAAAGATACATGTGGTCGCTGTAAGAAACGAATGCAAAGAACTGCTGTTCGATTGTGTCGATGAAGCGTGCAACACAGAAATCGTGGCAGTACATTTTGGTTTGCAAGGTGAAGAACGGTTTGCGTTTTCCCCACTTGAAGAGCAACAAGCAAAAGTAACCTATAGCAATACGGCAAAAAAGTATCTTTACGAACCCAACGTGGCTTTGTTGAAAGCCGGCGCTTTCCGGATTCTTTCCAAACGCTTCCATATTGAAAAATTACATCCCGCATCGCATCTCTACACTTCCGATCAATGGGTATCTCATTTCCCGGGTCGTATTTTTGAGGTGATTACTACATTTCCATTGCAAAAAGAAGCCATAATTCAATGGATTCCCACCCGAAAAGTCAATGTAACCGTCCGTAATTTCCCGCTCCCGGTAGTCGAAATACGTCGTAAGTTTCGATTAGAAGATGGCGGTGAAGATTACCTGTTTGCCACCACATTTGCCGACGATAGCAAACGGATGATTTTGTGCAGAAAGAAGGTGCGTTAATGCGCAATCCCCATCCATTTCCTATCGTTGATTCCTGTTTCAACTAAAACCAGCCTTGTTCCAAAAAGGAAAGAGCCAATGCTGAATAGAATTGGGAAAGAAATAAAGAGTGATCTATTGGCTTTGTCGAAGTTTGCTTATCAGTTCCCTGATCGGGATCTCTTGTTGATATAACGATAACAGGTTCCCATTTTTATCATACAATGCAGCGAAAGGAATGTGTTCTATCCGGTAGTATTTCATAACCGAAAGCGAGTGTTCTTCGGTGCCGACAACAATATTCTTATAGTTGTCAATGTGATACTTTTGGATAAATCCCGCTGCCTCTTTGATTGGCAAATAGGTAATCATGACGATGGAAACATCGTTGAAATCGGTGATATGATTAAAAAAGAGATGCATAAATGCAAGGCAATCATCACACTCGGGCGAAAAATAAAGGATAAGAATCGGTTTATCTTTCGCTAAACTTTCAGACTGGAAGGTTTCGCCATTTGGTTCCACGATACGAAAAGAGGGTATTTTCGTCATTTGTGCATTGACCCCGGGATGAGAAAGCCATAGTAAACCAAAGGTTAGTAGAACAATAAAATGAAATTTGTACTTCATACGAACAATTATTTTAAAGAGACAAAGTTAAGCGTCTGATTGAAGAGAAATATTGCATAATTCCGAAGAAAACTTACATCATTCACACATTTTCTCAACCGCTGAGTAAGGCTGTTACTGAATAAAAATAAACTGGTAATGATTCTTGGTATGACTCGTTTTAAAAACCTTCATATCAGTTACAAATGGAAACGAAGTGACATCCCGACTTTTCGGGACTGATTCTATTTCCAGTCCAAGTCTCCGCTACGCTTAGACTTGAACTAACAATCGGAACACTTGCGCCAACAGGAACAATGCAAGTGATATAAACCTTGCCTCGTATCCGTTCACCCGATAATGTGTTTTACCCGCGAACAATGAGCCTGAATCATTAATTTGTTACCTCTCAAGCCCTGTATAAGGCAGGGATAGCCATTGCTTTGTTTGTACCTTAGTAAAAACAGCGGTTTTTACATGATTATTGGAATTTGAGTTGTTGTTTTCTGCTTAGGCTACTTCTAAAAACAGCTTTTATTCCTTTTATAGTCTTTCTTTCTCCTTCAAGCGGAACACCAAAACATGCCGCTTTTCCCATAGTTATCTTCCTCTTCTTTACACTCGTTAGCGGATGTTCCTGCTTGTCGGGAATTAAGTTCAACCTGCCTTTCATGCTGCGTCGTAGATCCCGATTTTATCGGGAGTCGTTCCGACCGCACGAAAGTCTATGTATTAGGTGCAGTTTTTTTATTTATCCCAATGTTTCGCACATTCATCACAAATACTAATATCATTTACCTTTAGTT
>DAIDKM010000086.1 GCA_027450045.1 Paludibacter sp.
AACCTTTTGCATATCTACATCGTTGGCATTAATCCAATACGATAGACCGCTTTGTGCTTTCAATGCTTCTAAGGCCATCTTCACTGTTACATTTTTAAGTGAAAGCGTCACCTTTTTCTGTTGGCTGAAAGCGGCTGTTGCCATCAAAAGAACCAACATAAACATGAGATACTTGATTTTTTTCATTTGTAAATAGTTAATTTTGATTGTCGTATAGAACTCGTCCATTTACTTGTTACTTGGGACTCGTTTCATCGATAAATCATTAAATGAATGAAAAGTTAATAATAAATAATCCACAACTCGTTCATTATGAACGGTCAAGAGATTGACTTCTGTAGGAATAATTCGAACAGAAAAGGCCATAAATCGATGTTGATCTAAAATTCGGAAAGTTGTATTATCTTTGCAGAATCAATTAGATAAACACGAACGCGAAACGTTTTGTCTGAGATGGAACCGAGATATGCTGTAACATGTTTCGGTTTCTTTTTTAGGGAAGGATTAAGTGCTGTTCATAGGCATTCTATTTAAGATTAATGTTTTATGGTGGTTTTTCATCTTGCTTGTTTTCAAAGTAAAAGGTTAGGTTAAAGGAGTTAAGGCTAAAAGAACTTATTAAGTGTACAATTGACAATTGACAGTGATAATTTGTTGATGTTGATGCCTGAATAACGTTGACCGTTTTATTACTTATTTAGAGTTAAATAATTTTCATTCTAAAGCGATATTTGAATCAGGGTTTTTCGTTTACCGCTAATCATTAATCATTAACCTCTAACTTCCAGATTTCATTGTCAATTGTCCACTGTCCATTGTCAATTTTTTGGGTTTCTTCCTGTAACTTCTTCGTTGATTCAGATTCCTACAGACTACTGACTACCAGCTACTGACTACTGAAATACACTTATATGATTTTCGTTCATCGTGTAATGGAATTCATTATTAGAAGTCATAATATTGAGAATCTCTTGAATCGATTGGGCATTACGGAAATCACCGTAGAAGCGCATTTTATTGATTTTCGGATCTTTTACATCAATAGTCACGTTATAGTCACGTTCCAAACGACGCACAATCTGACCAAACAACTCTTCGTCAAAAACAATCTTGCCTTTTGTCCATGCAGCCGCTTCACATGCATCCACTTTTTCCACCGTCACATTCTGATGTGTCTTATCCACGACAGCAAGTTGGTTAGGGATGAGTTTCAAGATTTTATTGGGTTGATAGATGGTTGTTAACTGGATAGATCCACGCAATAACGTCACATCAAGTCGCTTGTCTTCGGGATAGGCTTTCACGTCGAACTTCGTCCCTAAAACTCTCACGGAAGCTTGGTTTGCATTCACGGTAAAGGGCATGGCAGGATTATGGGCTATCTCAAAATAACCTTCCCCTACCAATGCCACTTGACGACTTTTTTGCCCAAAGTTCTGTCCATAACGTAAAGTGCTGCCTGCATTCAGCCACACCACACTATTATCCGGTAAAACAACCCGCGTCTTTGCCCCGTAAGGGACATAAATGGCATATTGTTTCGTATTATGTTGAATGATCTCATTATTGATCACTAAAAAACTTAGTCCGCCAAGTATAAATGCTGCGATCACAGCGGCTGCCCAATAAACAGGAGAGGGGAAATGCTTGCGAAGCTTTTTCCCATCAGGTTGTTGCTGAAAAGAAATACGTGTTTTGAAACGTCGATAAGCAGCCTCATTATCGAAAGCATCTTTGTCATGTGTAGCAAGCGTATTCCAAAGATCTTGCATTCCAGTGAAATAACGACGATTATCATCGGATAGAGAAAGCCAAGTGTGAAGCTCTTCTCTTTCGTTCGGTGACAATTGATGACTTAAATAATTAACAATTAATTCGTCAATCCGTTCGTTGTTGTGAAAATTTTGATCCATATTGAGGTTGTTATTAAGATAGACAAGTGAAAAGAGAGGTAGGGTAGTGGCAAAGTGTTAAAAGTGACAGGAAATTTCAACTTTAACATTTTGTTCTTATATGTAGTCTCAATGATTGAATAAAGATATAAGGACAGCGATCAAAACGGGTAAATATTCCTTGAGTTGCTTCCGCAACGTGGCAAGGGCATTTTTGATGTGATAGCGTACGGTATTGGTAGATATTCCTAATCGTTCAGCAATGGCTTCGTATGACAGTTGTTCATGACGACTCAGGGTAAAAACGGCACGACATTCGTCGGGAAGTTGTGCCACATACAACGCTATCTTTTCTTCCAACTCTTTTTCGATCAATGTTCCTAAGGGAGTTTCCTCCGCGGTGGAGTAGGTGGAGGAAGCAATCTCATCCGACAGTGTGGTTTCTCGGGTAACGTGGGCTTCTTGTAAATAGTTGATGGCGCGGCGGCGGATAGCAGTGAAGAGATACGCACGAAGTGACGTATGTATATCGAGGGAATCGTGTTGCTGCCATAAGTAAAAGATCAGGTCTCCTACTAAATTTTCAGCGATAAAGGTATCCTCCACATAGAAGTTGGCTACGCGGCATAAGGATACATAATAATAATCGAAGAGATAACGATATGCGTTGTCATTTCCTGCTCTGAGTTGAGACAGGATGTTTTCTTCTTGTTCGTTCATGGTATCGTTGAGTAAAAAACTACAACTGAATAACGCAGCAAAGATACTATTTTTTGCATACAATGATTTGTTAATCCCATTCTTTCTGTGCAAACGAAGTAGTTTAACAACATTGCCAAATACATATCGCATGATATAAGCAATGCGCCTTGGTGCAACAAGGCAAAATGAAATTGTAGGGTTAGAAAGCTCGACGTTGTGATGATGATAGACTATTCATCTGATATTTAAGAAACAGGGTTAAAATACCGCGCCAATTAATTGATTTGTGCCAATCTGCATTTATACCTGTTTTTTCTTGAAAAAGAACCACTAAGAGACAGAAGCTGCTCAAAGTTAGATTTCATACATGGTAACTCTCTATCCGTTTGTGTTATTTATTTGCCAAAATAATCTGGCAAATTATTTATTATGACTTATGTCATAATAAAATATGACTTAAGTCAAAAATAAATATGACATAAGTCTAATTTCAGTAAGACTTAAGTCATATAAAAGTAAGACATAAGTCATAATTACAAAATGACCTTATGATTTTTCTTTTTCTACAGTGCATTTTTGAAAGAAACAGAGCGCTTTCTCCCAAACTGTCAAAGTGATCAATGTCTTTGTGTTATCGGCTCAATATGCTTATCTTTGCAAAATAAGGTTGGAAAATCAATCTTAACACAGTCTAACTCACTCATTGAAATAAGTATCGCCATGCATAAAGCCGGATTTGTAAATATAGTTGGAAACCCCAATGTGGGAAAATCAACCCTGATGAACGCCTTAGTTGGGGAGCGGATATCTATTATCACATCGAAAGCGCAAACCACTCGCCACCGCATTATGGGTATTGTTAACGGAGACGATTTTCAGATCGTTTATTCCGACACACCCGGCGTATTGAAACCTCATTATAAGTTGCAACAATCGATGCTCCAGTTTTCTCAATCGGCTCTTTCAGATGCCGACATCGTGCTGTATGTGACCGATGTTATGGATTCGAGTGAAAAGAACAGCGACTTCATTGAATTGGTGAAACAAAATGCTAACGACTACAAAATCGTGCTGGTCATAAACAAGATGGATTTGATTGACGAAGAAAAACTGATTCAGCTTGTAGAACGTTGGCACGAAGTCATTCCGCAGGCTGAAATTATTCCGCTTTCTGCTTTGCAACGATTCAATTTAGAACCTTTGCTTAAACGTATCAAAGAATTGCTGCCCGAATCGCCACCGTTTTTCGATAAAGACGCATTAACAGACAAACCTGAACGATTTTTCGTGACTGAAATAGTACGCGAAAAAATATTGCTTAATTACGAAAAGGAGATTCCTTACTCAGTGGAGGTTGTGGTGGAAAACTTTAAAGAAGAAGCTAAGCTGATTCGTGTCAACGCGGTGATCTATGTCGAGCGTGAATCGCAAAAAGGGATTATCATCGGGCATCAGGGCAAAGCACTCAAGAAAGTGGGTGTCGAATCCCGAAATGAATTAGAAGCATTTTTTGGCAAGCACGTTTTTATTGAGCTTTTTGTGAAGGTGGAAAAAGATTGGCGCAACAGAACACGATCATTACGAAGCTTTGGATACACGCCCTCGTCAGAATAAGAAAGTTACCTTACCCTTTTTGATGTATGAAACGAGCATGTATAAACGATTCGCCAATGACGATGAATTTATTAGCGAGTTCCATACGACCTTTTAAATCAATTGTTTGCGTATGAAAACACAACGCTACCTTCTTTCAATTCTATTATTAGCTTGCTATTTGTCAGTTTTCGGCCAAGCTGACATCAGCATGACAACCCATTGGTACAATCGTGCCAATTATAATCCTGCGTTTATTGCGCGCACAGATTATCTTTATTTGTTTACCAACGTCAGAAAACAATGGGTGGGAATCGACGGCGCTCCAACCGTAATGAATCTACAAGCCTCCGAATATATTCATTCCATGCGCTCTGCCTTTGGCGTTTCATTGATAAGCGACCAAATCGGCATCACCAATGTGCTAAATCCATCGGTTCAATACGCCTATCGAATTGCTCCTAACTCTGAGGAATGGGCGTTCTCGCTGGGTTTATCAGCCGGCATATTTGCCCGAACGCTCAACGGGTCGCTTTTAAATCCGGTGAACTTAAATGATCCTGCGTTGGTGTACGATAATCGAACCATTTATCGACCCGATAGTAATTTCGGTGTGGAGTTTCAAGGAAAATACCTCTATGTGGGACTGTCGATAACCCATTTGTTTGCAATTGGTAAAAGCGACAACACGTTTGAAAATACAAGTCATCGCTATGGATACGTCATTTACAAAAATACCAACTCCGACTATTTTAATTTTTCTGCAGGCATTGAAGTGGTGAATCGACTCAATTTAACTACCATTGAAGCAAACTCTATGATCCGTTTCAAGCAACCTACCGGATTGCAAGCCGGCCCACGTGAACTATTTGACGTTGGTTTTTCTGTTATTTCCTCCAAACAGGCTGCGCTTATTTTAGGGTACAATATCACCTCCAATTTTCGTATCGGCTATTCTTATGAATACGATTATGCGTTGAAAAGCAATCAGAATGGCACTCACGAAATTGTGTTGGAATATCGGATACCGACAAAGGCAAGCTCAACGTGCAATAGTTGCATGGTAGATCCAAATTGGTATTTCTAGCAAACAAGAACCCCTCATATCTTTAATCATACATAAGCCGGAAAATGAAACGAGACCTGATGTACAGGACGAGTTTCACCTAACCTTAAATAAATAATTTTCGGATGAAACACTTGCTACGAGAACCGATTCTTTACTTTATCCTTCTTTTTTTTATCTCAATCACCGCAAATTCCCAAAGCCATTATTGCAACAATCTCAGCTTTGAAATGGGTGACTTTACCAACTGGACCGGATCAACATGGGTATATTGCACCAACAAGACAATTCTATCGACAAATCCTGTTCCGGGAATCATCATTGGGCGACAAACCATTATGAAAGATACGACTGCGTATGATCCTAATACAGGCAACAAGCTAAAAATCATTCCTACAGGATACCGATACTCGGCAAGATTGGGTGATGCTAAAAAAAACTGTTTGGATGAGAGTCTTTCCTACACCCTCAATGTTGATTCACTCAATGCCTTATTTATCTGGAAGTTTGCTGTGGTGATGCAAAACCCGGTCGGCCATACGCCGTTAGAACAGCCTCATTTCAAAATAACCGTTGAAGATGAGCATGGATATCCGGTTTCCACATGCGCCAAATACGAGGCAACCGCCAGTAACAACCTTCTGGATTATCAAACCTACTATCCGCCGGGCTATAACCCTTCAAGCAATGATCCTAACTCTCCTTCCGCAATAGTCTGGCGCGACTGGACAACCGTTGGCGTAAACCTATTGCCTTATGTGGGTCAAAAAATTACGATTACTGTGACCGCAGCAGATTGTACCCTTGGCGGACATTATGGTTATGGCTATTTTGTCGCAGAATGTCATCCTCTGCAAATCACGGTTAACTATTGCAAAGGAGATTCTGCCGCAATATTGAAAGCTCCCGATGGTTTTGAGTCGTACGTCTGGATGCCAGACAGCGTAAAAGGGCAAACATTAGTCATTCAAAATCCTAAAGAAGGCGCGCAATATAACTGCACTTTTACTTCTGTATTAGGATGCAACGCAACTTTAACATCTACCATCGAGCGATATCTTCCAACCGTAGATTTCACATCACAAATCGACTGCGCAACAAACAATGTACAGTTTACCAACCTGTCCACGACCAACCGAGGAGCATTAAATTATCAATGGGATTTTGGCGATGGAAGCGCTTCTGATAGTATAAATCCGCAACATCATTTCGCCAATTCAGGTATGCACCAAGTCAGCTTGACCGCATTCAATCCCCCATCCGGTTGTCAGCAAACGTTGAGCAAATTAGTTGAATCGTTTGATCCTCAATCAATAACTATAACAGGCGATTCTACCTTTTGCAAGGGAGAAAGCACAACGCTAAAAGCCCATAATGCTTATGCTTTTCAATGGAATACAGGGGTAATCTCAGATTCTATTCAGGTTAACAAACCTGGAACATATAGCGTGGTAGGCTATTCTTCAGCAGGATGTCATTCAGATACCGTCAATGTTCATGTCATACAAGAACCAGATTGGCCGCTTATGGTAACCGGAGATACGCTTTTTTGTGCCGGTGACAGCACTCAATTGACAGCTTCAGGGGGCATAGCTTATGTTTGGAATAATGGAGCTACAACACCTTCCATCACCGTACATGATGGAGGAGCCTATTCTGTAATCGCGCAAAATTTACGTGGATGTCAACAGACTGCTCAAATTGATTTAACAAAAGACCCTTTGCCTGCCGCCAACTTCACACTTTCCAGATCGCACATCGATTTGAGAAATAATACAATCGTGGCAACAAGCTCAAACCAAAACGGAGTTGTTTATCAATGGGATTTTGGTGACGGCACAATTGCAGAAGGATCTTCTGTTGAGCATACTTATGCTTTAACATCGCCGATCAATACGCTAAACGTAACGTTGAAAGCCACCAATACTCACGGCTGTTTCTCATCATCCCAACAAACCATCTATGTTGACTTGTTTGTCCCAAATGTTTTCACCCCCAATGGAGATGGAGTGAATGATATTTTTATGCAAGGCTATGATTTAAAAGTGTATGATCGCGATGGTATTGAACTATACAGCGGCACATCTGGTTGGGATGGGAGATATAAAGGGAAAATGATGCCACCGGATACGTATTTCTACCTCCTGCATTACGAAGATGTAACCCACCACCAACAAGAAAAACGAGGGTACATAATGCTGCTGCGTTGATGCAACAATGAACTGTCTGAAACTAAAAAAGGATGCTTTCTGAACAACAGAAGCATCCTTTTTTAGTGGAGCCGGCGGGAGTCGAACCCGCGTCCAAACGAGGAAGCAATAAGCTTTCTACATGTTTATCTTTGCTTAAATTTTCGTGCATTGGCAAGACCAAAGCCACCAACCAATGCCTTATCCTCTGTTATTTCATTTGGCACGCGAGGCTGTACCAAACTATTCCCGATTTAACTGCACCCCCTTATCAAAGAGCCTCGAGACCACGGCATTTGGGAGATGTCTCGTCCCTTCACTCGGAAGGGATTAAGCTATGATCTACTATACTTCGATCAAGCAGCAAGAGCGTAATTACTTTCGCCAGATATTGTTTTGAGTATCGATATTTACGAGCAGAAAACCCAGCGCTCGACATGCTTACTTACCTCTTCTACCCGCTGTCAAAACCAAGCGGCCCCAATTTTCAAAGATCTTTCAAATAAAGTATCACAAAAAGTATACCAAAGCCGAAATTGCTTAACTGCACTATTTATTCTGACTATTTGGCGTAACTAACCGATCGCGTTTCGCGAATGACTGTAATTTTTACCTGACCTGGGTAAGTCATCTCGTCTTGGATCTTTTTCGCTATATCGAACGAAAGCGTTT
>DAIDKM010000087.1 GCA_027450045.1 Paludibacter sp.
GATCTCTTCGTTTGGAATGTGACAGGCAGCTAAAGCAGAAGCATAATTGGCAGCGGAAATGATATATCCTTTTCCGAAAGAAACTCGTTTTGATTGGGATAAAGAAGAACTGGAAGGCAACTCTTTTATTGCTTTTTGAAAGATTTCACGTCGCTCTTTAAGTTGACTTAGTCCGGGAACATCTTCAGGATAACCGCCAACAAAAACGACTGTTGCTCCATGTTGAGCCAATACAACCAATTTTTGAAGCGTTTTAAGAGGCATCATTTTTACAGATGGAATAATGATCGCTTTATAAGTGATTCCCCCTGAAGTTTTTAACAAATTACTTTGTGTAATTAGTTGAGCAATATAGTGATCCGATATATAATCAACATCATATCCGCTTTTAATAATGGTATCCACAGCGCTGATAAATTTTGGCGTATGTTGTGGCATGCCGTGAATATCGAATGCTAAGTAAGGAGTACCTCTGTTTTCGTACCAAAAATCAAAAACAGGCAAATAAATCAGAAAATCATTGTCCGGTTTGCCATATTGCAAAAACGACTGACAACGGTTAATATAGCTAAAAAAAGGAGCTGCATTGTGCCATATCGGATCTGTAGGCGACATGTTTATAGCTGCATAAAACAACCAACCCGGCCAGGCTGCTTGTTTAGGAGAATAGGGTGTCCCATGAAAAAAGACATGATTGATGCCGGCTGTGTATAGCATGTCGAGAACAGGTTTGCATTCGGAAAGCGAGGTTCTGAAATGTTCGGTAAGCCACGTGAACGTTTCTGATGAAGCATATTTTTTACCAGTAATATGTGCAGCAGATGAGGCATATTTCATCATGGTGATATCAGCATCATTTTTTGTGCTCAGGCTGTCTTTTCGTAACCCTTTTATATTAATATCTGGCATGCCTCCAAACGTTTCACACTCGGGTATATCCACCGCTCCATACAGGTCGATTAGATTTCCTGGTGATCCATGCGCTTGGTTTCTTGTAATGCTTCCATGTTGATGTGCCCAGGCAGTCCAATTTTCAGTGAAATTTTCAAGCAGTAATTCAGCCAACGTTTCTCGGTAATCAGAAACAACGCGTGCTATCGTATCGGCATTTCCTTGTCCACGAAACTCCGGCAAGTAATCTTCCAACCGATAACCGCGACGTTTTGCAAATTGTTCAAAAAGATTGGGAGTCCAGTCGGCACCATACACTTCATACGAATCATTGAAAAATGTATTTGGAAAGGGAACGTGGCTTTGCGAAAAAGCCTTATCGAAACGAGCCAGGTAACTATCTACGGCTGTTTTAGAAAAATGATTCATTACATATCCTTCACCTCCTGGCGCTGCGCGTTTTACTTTTTGCAATGTTTTCCCGTTAAAAACGGCTATCAATTTCCAATCTCCGGCTGGTGCTGTCCACTGTAATATACCCTCTTTGTTCACTTTGTTGGTTAAATCTATTTTCTCTCCCGAAGACGAGAATGCCATTAAACGCAAAAAAGTGGCATACGGTTTTTGCCTTGGATCGTTAACGGCAATTGGTACTGACAAATGTTCTCCTGCTTTTAGTACGTAATCTTGAAAAATGACTTTGTCCGCGGCATTTGCAATCGTTATTTGAGGACCTCCAAAAGGCCAGCCGGTGCCGGTATTCATATCAATTTTCATTCCAAGCTGTTTCGCTTTATTTTCAGTAAAGCGTAGCATTTGCATCCATTTTGGAGAAAGATAGGGTATGTCATTTGCATCATTTCCCTGCACTCCATAAATTGGTGTGATTTCTAAACCACCAAGCCCTTTCTTACTATAAGCGTCAAGGTTATAGGTTAGATTTGTTGTATCTACTGCACTGCCTAACCACCACCAGCGCGCCCATGGTTTTGTTTCCGTGGTCATTTTTGGCCAGGCTGTTTGTGCCATAATATTGGCCGACAAAAGGAGAACCCAACTAATTGCTATAGAAAATACTTTTTTGTTCATGTTAAACGAATTATGGATAGTGATCGATTATTGTTATTTGTCTTCGGCAGTTGTCTTTTTAATTTCGAGCGTTTGAAAAATAGAAGGAAGCATGTAATAGTTAACATCAAAAGCATTAGATGGACGATATAGAGCAACATAATACTTCATTCCATTTTGCAACAGGAACATTCCTGTAAAAGCAGGAACATCTGTCTCTTTGCCGGAATGGGCAAACGATAAAGGCGAC
This sequence comes from Paludibacter sp., assembly GCA_027450045.1. Taxonomy (GTDB): domain Bacteria; phylum Bacteroidota; class Bacteroidia; order Bacteroidales; family Paludibacteraceae; genus Microbacter. The sequence continues at coordinate 2,210 of DAIDKM010000087.1, forward strand.
GTTTGCTGTTTGGCATCTGATATTTCACTTTGGGTTTGAATGGGAAATAGAGCATGAAATACGTTAAACTTCGGTGTCGTCGGGTAATAGAGAATCTCAGCATTTCGTTCGCGGATGCACACATTGTCGTTGCAATCCGCATCCATTAACCCCGGGTTACTTTGTGGAATCAGTTTACCTGATGCTCCCCCAAATGCCCAAAACAATTGAATGCCTTCCGGCAATTGTTCGCCTTGAATCTGGATCATCAATCCATCTGTTTGAAATAATGGCAATGCCATAAAAGTCAATCTTCCTTGTTTTAAAAGACCTCCCGAAACAAGGTATTTCAATCCGGTTTTATATGACGTACAAATTGTATGAAGATCAGACAACCACACACTGGTATCTTCTTGTATCAGTCCAAATTTAATATCGCCGGCTTTGCCCGGTAAGTAAAAAGAAAACTCCGGCGCTTTTGCCCCTTTAATAAAAGAACCGGTGTTTTTGGTTGACAATTCATGTGGGAACGTGTTGATCTGTGCTTTCACAGAGAAAGAGAATAAGTACAAAACAAAACAAAAGAGTTGTGGCAAACGAATCAGCTTCATACGCATTGGAATTCTATTTTACGAATTGAATGTTTTCACTATGGGAAATGGACAATGAATCTCCTTTTTCGGTATGAAAAACGACGTTCCGAAGCGTCCAATCTTTTGCATACGAGATTGAACCGGCTTTTTGTACATTGAACAGACAATTGTTAAACGTAAAATTGTCCAATGTGGAACCCTCCATTCCGGCTGCGTCGATACCAATGATCGAATTATTGGCTACAACATCAGCTATGTGAATGTTTTGAAATTTAGGCAAAGGCAACGTAGTCGGTACCTTTTCAAGCATTGTTTTCCAATATGCCGGTATTTTTTTACCTACATATGTCGGAGGTAATGTTGGGTAGCTGTAAGATGGATTCCAACTAAGCGATACCACAATGGCTGCTTTGGTGTTGATAGCATTTATATGATATGCTGTGACATCTTCAACAGTTCCTCCCCGGTTGATGAGGGCTGATTTAAAACGCAATGCAGCCGAAGTGCCATTTGCAGTAAGATTATAAGCTAGAATATGGCGAATACTTCCTGCGGTTTCACTACCAAATACAATCAATCCGCCGCCTAAACCTGATTCACAATTGCGTATCACGACATATTCTGTTGGGCGGTTCACCCGTACACCATCGGCACCACGACCTGCTTTCAAACAAATATCGTCATCGTTGCAATCGATGTTACAGTTTTCAATTAAAATGCGCGTAGATGAGTCAATATCTATTCCATCTGTGCTGGGGCCATGTCCTCCGATGTTATTGCGGATGACTATTCCATTAACTGTAATGTTTTGAGAATAAAGTAACTGAACAGTCCAAAAGCCCGAACGATGTAATTGAAGCCCTTCAAGGCTTACATTCTTTGACCTGGAAACCAATAACATCCGGGGCCGTTGGCATTCATGATCAACAACCCAACGTAATCCTTTAATTTCATATATTTTCCGCATAGACCAATATAAATTCCAAAACACTTTTCCCCGTCCGTCAATGATTCCTTTTCCTGTAATTGCCACATTTTGTGTGTTCAATACATTGATCAGAGCTGCAGGCCAATTCATTTCAATGCCGGCAATTCGTGTCGGTATAATTGGGTAATCTTTTATGTTTTGAGACCCCAAAAGTACAACACCCGAATCTAAGCGCAGGGTAACCCCGCTTTTTAAAAAAACTGATCCTGTTACATAGTTACCGGGTTTAAAAGTGACTATTCCTCCTCCTTTCGCAGCACAAGCATCAATAGCGGCTTGAATCGACCTGGAGTTTAGCGTGATGCTGTCTCCTTTGGCGCCATAAGCATTTGCGCTAAAAAGAAGCTTTGATGAAGGGAACTGTTTTGCGCCTACTTCATTTTTCCATACTGGATGTTCATCAAGAGGGAATGCATAAGCGTTTCCTAAAAATAAAAATAGCGCAATGATCAAGCTTTTTTGAAAAATCAATGATGAATCAGCTTGTGGTTTAGCTTTGAATAACAAATTATTTCTCATAGTTGAAAGTGATTTTAATTGTATTTTTTATTGATATGGATATAATATAATTTATTGATTTTATGTTTGTGTTGTTTGATTCTTGGTAAAACGTTGACAATGTGATGTTATTTTACTGGACACAGAAACAAAGATGAATTGAAATATACATATCCTATCAAGACCAAATATATTATCGAGATTTTATTTTCATTACGGTGATAGAGTATGCAGGAAATATATAGTTAAATTTCTTAGCAATTCTTTTTATGATCACAGTATGAGGTACTATATTATTCGGATTATTAATTGAATTGGTCTCCTCAGGATTATTTGCTTTTAGAACAATAGCTTTCCCGGTAGAGATTAATTTAGTCTTTCCTTCAAAACGAATCATTGCTTTTTGCGGTGTGTCCAAAGTATTGACAATTTTCAAAAAGATAGTGCCGGAAACGGTGTCACGTGTTGCTACATAAAAAAGTGCCGGAATCTCTTTAGGTGTTAGCCCGTTCATGGAATCCTTTGCCGATAGTTTCTGCAGTTGCGTAGGAATGTTTTCTCCCGTTATAGGTACTACTTTATTCCCAATGTTGCTGCTAAACATTGTTTGAACATAATAAGACGGCGAACCATAGCATGCTAATGCATTATATCCAATAAGATCTGATCTCCATTCCATTCCTCCGGGATTCACATTTACAAATAGAGGTGCATAAGATGCCATGATAACTAAATCGGAATTACGCTCCATCCCGGTCATCCAGGCAGCATCTCCCAGTGCAGCATTCATGTTTGTGGTGGGTGAACCTTCTCTTGTTGCCCATTCTCCAACAAATACTTTCGGGCCTTTGCGGCTGTAATTGTCAAATTGGGATGCGTTTTCTTCCATCTGAAAAGCGGAACGATAATAATGTTCATCTACTATTTCCAAGTCGCGGGAAGGTGCTGGGACTCTACGTCCTAAAGGATCTTTACCTCCTACTGTTGAAATAATATGTAGATGGGGATATTTCGCTTTAATGGCATCGTTAAACTGAAGGTAGCGTTGTGCATAACTACCCGACAGATCAAATCCATCTTCATTCCCAATTTCCACGTAGTTCAATGCGAATGGTTTTGGATGTCCATCTTTAGCACGTTCCGCTCCCCATTTGGTAGTTACATCGCCCGTTATATACTGAATCTCGTCAAGAGCTTCATCTACAAAAGGCTTAAGGAATGCTCCCGAATCCAAATGGTCTCTATTTAGAGTATATCCTGCAAAGACGGCCAGCACGGGTTGCATCTTCAAATCCTCGCACCATTCAAGAAACTCTAACAGACCCATACCGTCGGTAGAGCGATATCCCCATGGACTCATATGTCCTGGACGATCAGCTATGCTGCCTATGGTTTTCTCCCACTCAAAACGTGATGAAAACATATTTCCTTCCAAATAGTTTCCGCCGGGAAAGCGTAGAAATTTTGGCTTCATGGTAGCCAGCATTTCCATTATGTCGGGACGATTTCCGTTCGACCTGTTATGATAAGTGGGTGGGAAAAGCGATACCAGATTAAAACAATAAATACCTTTTTCATTTGCTAAAATGACAAATTTTGCATCTGCCGTAGGTTTAATATCAGAAGAAGTAGTGAAAGTAAAATGAAATACTTGCCATTTGTCATTAACCCCTGGTATTTTTGTGCTTGCATACATGATTTTTCCGTCAGTGCTTTCTATCCCTACAATTAATGTTTTATTTTGCAACCCTGAAGATTTGGCATAAAGACTTCCTTTATAAGTTGTGTTCGGTTTTACGGGTATTCCCCAATATCCATCGTTGGAAACACCAATTTGTTTTCCACAATTTTCAATGTCAATTCTTAAACATGCTGTAAAAGCATTGTTTATTTTTTGATTATGATCTAAAGATATCTTGCCTATAGCGCCACTGTCTTGAATCATAGTCCAATGATCAGGAGTTTTGGGATTGTCTTTAAAGGCCCGATTTCTAATTAATTCTGCATATAAACCTCCATCATAGGAATGATTGATTTCTTCTGTCATTAAACCGTATAAAGTTGGACTGACAGTAACCCCAGGTTGATCTAAATGCAAAGTTAATTGTGGTATTGGTTGTGAAAACAGATTTGTTGACATCAACCATAGTGTAATGAAAGTGGTTATAAAAGTGCGGTTTTGCATATTGACATTGTGTTATTTATGCTCAGACTTTTGTTGTAAAACGAGCATATAAATTATTTGATAAGGATATGATATTGTTGATCTGAAAGTTTTATACAACATTTAAAAATAATTATTTCATCCGATGTATTTTATTTTTACACTACAGATATTACATCAAGATTAATTTCCTAATGGTTTCACCAGCGAAATAAACGGGCTGCTTGGAACAGAAAAGGTCTTAAACGAATCCGGATGTGCAGGATTAAATGGTTTGTAATTGGATCGTAAGAACCTAACAAGTTCTAGCTTTTGTTGAATACAACCTTCGATTACACACTTCGCTAATTCGTAAGCGCCATATGCGTTAAAATGAGTATTGTCAGCTAAGGCCGTAGTTTGCCCAGGAAAAGTACCTGCCGGATAATGCACAAATGCTTTTACAGAACCTTCTTGTCCCCATGCTTCGTATAATATTTTACTCATGGCATTCAGATCGACCAAGGGCACATGTTCTTCCTTTGCCGTTTGTCGCGCTGCATCTGGAAAATCGCCTAATGTGTTAATAATTTTGCCATTAGAATCAAAAAATCGGCGATTCATAGAAGTAACTATGACAGGTATTGCGCCTTTTTTGCGCACTGCCTTAATAATAGTGATAAGCGATTTTTTGTACGATCCATAAGCGCCTGACCCGGGAAAATGCTGTTTCTGATCATTATGGCCAAATTGTATAAAGACATAGTCGCCTCGTTTCATTTGAGTAAGAGCTTTGGCTAATCTTCGGGCAGATATAAAGGTGTTTCCTGCTTCACCGGATGCTGCATAATTAGCAAAAGCAATTCCCTGATTAAAAAACAGCGGAAGCATTTGTCCCCATCCGGTCCAAGGTTCCATCGATTGGTCGGTCACCGTAGAATCTCCAAAAATAAATGCAGTTGGTTCTGTGTCATTTTGCGTTATTTCAATGGCTACAATTGCCGGATGTGTGCCACCAAATTCTAATGTCAATTTATTGTCCCAATCTAATTTGCCAATTTCACGCGGCTTCAATTTTATCGATAAAGTGTCGTTAATCTTACTGTTGCGAATATTAACAGAGAACGTTTGAGAAGAAAGTAGTCCTACAGCTGTAGTGACATGCAATAACATTAATCGACGTGATTCTGCTTTAACAGTCGTGTTGGAAGGAGTACTTGATCCTGCAAACCAAATTTTTACATTATAATTTCCTTCGGGCAAAGCTA
>DAIDKM010000088.1 GCA_027450045.1 Paludibacter sp.
GCTACCATTGCTTATAATAGCATTTCTCCTGCTTCAAAACCAGGTGGTATTGATCCTGGCGCAGGCGAATTAGGTGGATTAACGTTAGCTCCGGGTGTTTATAAATCGGCAAGCGGCACTTTTAAAATTTCCAATGGCAATCTTACCCTGGATGCTAAAGGTGATCCGAATGCAGTATGGATATTCCAAACGGCGGCTGGATTAACCGTGGGTATTGCCGGACCAACAGGCGCTCGCAGCGTGTTATTGATAAACGGAGGTCAGCCTAACAATGTATTTTGGTATGTTGGCAGCGCTGCGACGATTAACGGAGCTGGAGGCGGAGTAATGGTAGGAAACATCATCGCTTATTCTGGTGTTACTTTCTCAACTCCCGGTGTTGCGGTACAAACGGTATTGGATGGCAGAGCGCTTTCTCTGGTTGCTTCGGTAACTATGGTGAATACAACCATCAACGTACCTTAATTAGGACAAAACAGCAACCAAACATTCATCGTGAAAAATTCAGGTGCAACTTCCTTGGACGGAATGATTGCAGGGAAGTGCACTCTGAGTTTATCCGTTATAAACAGTATCAATAAACAATCCGGTATATGAAACGAGCAAGTATCAACGATTCGAAAGCGAGTTCCATACGTCTTACAATAAACAAAATAAATTCACATGAAACGAGCATGTATAAACGATTCGCCAATGACGATGAATTTGTTAGCGAGTTCCATATGACCATAGTGTAAAAAAATAAAACAAAACACATATGAAAGCTAAAACTAATTCCAAAAAGGGATCATGCATGGCGTGGTTCCATTATAGCCTGACGATTAAAAGTCTTATTGCAAGCGCTTTTATTCTGATAGGCATGCAATTGCCACTTCAGGCGCAAGATTCGATTCAATACTCAAAACCTTCATGGTATTTTGGTGTTGCAGCGGGTGGAAATGTCAATTACTATCGCGGTTCTACTCAACAATTGAATTCAACCGATATGGCTCCGACTATTTTTCACAATGGTAACGGCGTTGGATTATATCTTGCTCCTCTTATCGAATTTCGTCCTGCCAGTTCATTTTTGGGCGTCATGCTACAGGCCGGATATGACAGTCGCAGAGGAGGATTTAAAACGGTAAAAACTCCTTGTAATTGTCCTGCTGATTTGTACACGAATCTTAGTTATATTACCATAGAGCCAAGTTTGCGTGTCGCACCGTTCGGGCCTGATTTTTATTTGTATGCCGGCCCACGCTTTGCATTCAATGTATCAAAGGCATTTACGTACAAACAAGGTATCAATCCCGCTTATCCTGCCCAAGTAGCACCTGCGCCAGTGAAGGGTGACTTTAGTGACATAAATCAAAATCTTATTTCGATGCAAATCGGAGCAGGCTATGATATTCATCTCACGGCACAAGGCAAACGGACACAATTCGTAATTTCTCCTTTTGTTGCTTTTCAACCCTATTGGGGACAGGATCCACGTTCAATAGAAACTTGGAATGTGACCACGTTGAGATTTGGTGCAGCCTTTAAGTTTGGCAACGGTCATAAAATGACAACGCCTGTAAGGGAAGTTTTGCCACCAACACCAACACCGGTTGCAGCAATCGAGCCAACCGTTACATTTTCTGTTAACTCTCCAAAGAATATACCTACAGAGCGTAGGGTAATCGAAACATTCCCTGTTCTTAATGATGTATTTTTTGATTTGGGTTCAACAGAGATACCGGCACGATATACATTGCTCACCAAGGATCAGGTGCCAGACTTTAAAGCTGATCAACCGGAAACGTTTGCTCCTGAAAATCTGACAGGTCGTTCGGATCGCCAATTGGCTGTCTATTATAATGTGCTGAACATTTTAGGTGACCGTATGGTAAAAAATCCAACAGCGACAATTATTTTAGTCGGATCGTCGGAACAAGGGCCTACCGATGCTCTTGCAATGGCAAAATCGGTTAAACAATATTTGGTTGATGTCTTTGGTATCGATCCTTCGAGAATTCGTGCCGAAGGACAGACGAATCCTAAAGTGGCATCCGAGCAACCTGGTGGCACCATTGATTTAGTTCTCCTTCGTCAGGAAGATCGCAGAGTCACTATTGAAAGCAATTCGCCGGCATTATTGATGGAATTCCAAAACGGCCCTAATGCCCCTTTGAAACCCGTAGAAATGACTGTTGTACAAGACGCACCACTTGATAGCTATGTGACTTTCGATGCCATGGGAGCTAAAAATGCATTTTCGTCATGGTCGATGGATATCACGGATGAACAAGGGAATGTGCAAAATTATGGTCCTTATACAACGAGTCAGGTAAGTCTTCCCGGGAAAACCATTTTGGGTAATCGTCCTGAAGGAGATTACACTGTGACGATGATCGGCACAACGATGGATGGAAAAACGGTAAGAGAGGAAACTCCCGTTCACATGGTACTTTGGACTCCTCCTGCAACACAAGAGGGAATGAGATTCAGCATCGTGTTTGAATTCAACAAGTCAACAACCATTGGCATGTACAAGAAATATCTAACGGATGTTGTAGTACCAAAGATTCCGGAGAATGCAACGGTTATTATTCATGGACATACCGATATTATTGGTGATTCAACGTATAACCAAACTTTATCATTGGCAAGGGCAAATGAGGTTAAAAATATCATTAGTCAAGCGCTTTCAGCGGCTGACAGAAATGATGTGAAATTTGAAGTAATGGGTTTCGGTGAAGATCAGAGCACAGCTCCGTTTGAAAATAAATTTCCAGAGGAACGCTTTTATAACCGCACGGTTATCATAGATATCATTCCTCAACCTGCATCTTCTAATTAATTTCATTTACTTTGATTAAGCAGAGACCATCTTTTGTGGCCTCTGCTTTTATTTTTTTACGTGAATTCTTCCCGAATTCAATTGAGGAATCTCCTTTATTAAGTCATAAAACTGCATATTGTCACTAAGGTACCAGATATCTACGTTTTACCAAAGCCTTGATTCGTAAATCCTTAGTGTAAAAAATAAAACAAATACGTATGAAAACAAATAGTAAAATTCTTGCCATGTTATTTGTTTTGGTTATATCTTCTGTGGTATTCCCCAAACAGGCATCAGCGCAACAATATCAGGTCAGTTTTCAGGTTTTCTATGATCAATTAAGTCCTTATGGACAATGGGCTAACTATCAAAATTACGGTGATGTCTGGTTTCCAAACGTCGGATCTGATTTCGTGCCGTATTCAACAGACGGTCATTGGGTTCTCACGGACTATGGCTGGACATGGGCGTCAGATTACTCTTGGGGATGGGCGCCTTTTCATTATGGGCGCTGGGGTTATGATAACTCCTTGGGTTGGTTCTGGGTGCCCGATACAGAATGGGGACCTTCATGGGTATCCTGGAGAAGCAATAATGATTATTATGGTTGGGCACCAATGGGACCCGGCATAACTATCGGCGCTATTTTCGGCGGTGGCAATAATAATTATAACAACCACTGGATGTTCGTAAGGAAAAGAGATATTGAACAATCCAATATCAATCGTTATTATGTCAATAGAACGGAACAATATCGAATCATGCAAAACTCGACGGTGATTAATAAAACATTCATTGATAACAGCCGACATACTACTTATATCTCAGGGCCAGCCAGGGAAGACGTACAAAAAGCTATCGGCAGGAAGATCACTCCCGTTACTATTCGAAATGATAACAAGCAGGGACAAGTTCTACGCAACGGTGAATTAAGGATATACAGACCGATAGTGACAAAAAATAAGGATCAGCATGCTGTTCCACCAAACACAACTAATTTGAGGGACGTGAAAAAGCCTTCAGAAAGAATGGCGCCAAACCAACAGCGGAATATACCATCACAGAACAATAGGATTCAGCAACAGAAGACTTCAAGGCCACAGATTAAGAATAATATATCAAGTCCTTCACAACCTCAGCAAATAAATTCGCCCCGGAATAACAGGCAGGAACAACAGACAAGGAATGCGCCATCGCAGAACAATAATAATAAAATGCAGCAGCAGAAAGTGTCAAAGCCCGAGGTTAAGAATAATATAACAAGGCCTTCGCAACCTCAGCAAGCGAATCCACCCCGGAATAACAGACAGGAACAACAACCAAGAAATGCACCATCACAGAACAACAACAATAAGGCGCAGCAACAGGAAACTTCAAGACCGGCAATTCAGAATAGAGTAACAAGGTCGCCTCAGAGAAATGTAAGGAGTCAACCACAGAACAGGGCAAGGCCACAAATAAACCAAAGAAAAGAACCCCCAAAGGAAGTCAAGCAAGCGAAATGAAGAAGGATAGGCAGATTCTTGAAAATGTATGAATTATGTAATTTATTCCAATAATCATGTAACACTTTTGGCAATTCAACCGGCTATCTTTACGTCGATGTAAAATTTATTTATAACATAACATTAAATGAATATGAGAACAAATCTATCGATTTCATTCGCAGCAGTTCTGCTGTTTTTGATGACTGCTTCCGGTTATGGCCAAACAGCGCCTGCCTTAGGCACAACCTCCACATTTGCACTTTTTACTGCTGCGGGGACATTAACGGCAACAGGTTCACCAAACATTACCGGCAATGTTGGTAGTTATAATTCTACACCCACGGGATTTCCTGGTTCAGGAACTGTAACCGGCACTGTTTTCACGGTGGGGAATTCTGCTTTAACGCAGCCGGCTTCTGATGTGGCTACGGCTTATGGCGATTTTACAGGTGGTACTGTTTTAGGAGTTGGATTAGGAAATGGGCAGACTCTTACTCCGGGTGTTTACAACACAGGAGCCGCTTCCACCTTAAATGGAGATTTAACTTTGAATGGACAGGGCGATCCGAATGCCTTATTTATTATTCGAATAGGTGGTGCTTTTGCTGTAAGTGCATCCACAGTCACTCTGATTAATTCTGCGTCTTCAGCAAATGTATATTGGCAAATAGGTGGAGAATTCGATTTAGCGGATGGTTCTGTTTTCATGGGTAACGTCGTTGCTGATGGAGCTATCCATTTATATGGAACTTCAGTTCTTCATGGCAGAGCGTTATCGACGGCGGGAGCTATCTCTGTCGTAAGTAATACGGTAAATATTAATTCTGTTGTAGGAGGTTTCGCCACAGGCATTTCTTCCGTTGATGCCGCAAATGCGGTTACGGTAACCCCCAATCCATTTAGCACATACATCGCGATTAACATCAAGGACATATCAAAAGCTCACAACTATAGATTGTTATTGTTCAATGTTATAGGGACTGAAGTGATGAATTCAATTCTAAATCAACAATTAACTACTTTTCATACAAGTAATCTTCATGAGGGAATTTATTTATATAAAGTGGTTGATAATAACCGGGTTATTCAATCTGGCAAACTGATTTCTAAACAATAAAGGATTTACTCAGCGTCATTGATGGCCTCTTAGCTTATTTTGAAGCGCTTGAGTTTGAAAATATAATTACTCAACAAATTGGTACTCTTCTATCTCGGAATGGAGGACTACCAATTTTGTCTTTTTGAATTCTTCTATGTTTCCGAATGATACAATTGATACAATTGAAGGGATTGACGTTTCACCTTCCCAAGTAGAGGAGACGTCTGAGGCTGTTCCTTGTGATTCCCTATTCCGATTCCTTCAACCTCGTGGTTTTTTTGTTATTTATCTCCTTTTTCTTGTACAAGAATGTCATTTCTTTGTTCAAAAACACGTTTTTCTTTGCCATAAAATCAATTTATTTGGTAATAAAACACGATTTCTTTGTAAATAACGGACTTTCTTTTGCAAGAGAATCATTTTCTTTGGTAATAAAAAACGATTTCTTTGCCATAAAAAACGATTTCTTTGCAAATAACGGGCTTTCTTTTGCAAGAGAATCATCTTCTTTGGTAATAAATATCGATTTCTTTGCCATAAAATCTCGTTTCTTGATAAACAAATCCGATTTTTTGATATAAAAAACGATCATTTTGTACAACCCGACTCATTTATTCTACAAGAAAACAGCAAAAACGGGATAAAAAGTGATTCCTTGAATAATTTTTCAATGAACTTTGGTACCCGACAAAGATACAATGCTGCTTTTTGAAAACATATAGTCAAATTTGATCATTTTGTGTGTTAAAATTCAAGTCCTCAACAAGGCATCAAACCATTCTATTTCCCTTATTCATATATACTTATACATATTTACTCGGTTTAGTGCACGTAATCAGCGACAAAAAACATTTTCTTAAAGAGTGCCTTATGCGTTTATTTTGTAGTATGTTGTTGTATTACAAAACATATATAGTATCTTTGACAAATAAAATTTTTATCATTTATTTTACAGTATAACCAATGAAATGAGCATGTACCAAAGATCGGTAAAGCCAAGCAACGATTCGCCAACGACGATAAGTTTGTAAGCGAAATCCATACAACCAGTCAAAACAAAACACTTTTGTATGAATAATGCCCTTGAAAAACACACAAAACCAATCCGTAACCATGTTACCCATGTGGAGGATGCCGATTATGATGAAATCTTATCGCCTAACTCGCTCTTCTTCGATATTTTGAGAGTATCCGGCTTATTAGTGACCATTTTCAATTTTCATCGTTTCAACTACATCTATATCGATCCTCAATTTCATGAACTACTGGGGCCATCCTTTCCTGCAACACCGGGCAGCCCGTCGAATGCTTCCTTCTACGAACTGGTACATCCCGACGATTTAAACAATCTCTCCATGTCGGATAAAAATGGGTACGAACGCTTTCACCTGCTTCCCCATTCCGAGCGCGAACATTACTGCATGACGTGCCAATTCAGAATTCGTAGCGCGACGGGGGAATATATACGCATCCATCGACGGATGCATCCGTTGATATACGATAAGAAAAATAATCTGTGGATGATCTGTTGCATTTTCGATATATTGCCAAAAAAAATCGATAAAGAAACACCGGAAGCATGGCTGATAAACAGGAAAACATTGACCAAGGAATCGCTTTTAGGCAATCAGTGTACGATAAAAGCAGAACGCATTGTGACTAAATATCTTCTTAAATTGTTGCAATTAATCAACAAGGGACACACCACCGACGAAATAGCCGAAATACTGCATATCAGTCCTATTACCGTATATAACCACCGAAAGCATATTATAGCCGACACAAAATCAGACTCAATGGAACAAGCCTCTTATAAATTTAAACTGCTTGGGTTATTGAAAATGTGGATACTATTCCTCGTTCAGTTAACAGACGTGCTACCGAACGATTTCTGACACAACGGATAACGGCAATTTACCCAACATGAAAACAAGTAAAACAGACCCGTTGTATTAAAATAGTGATTTTCCGCAAAAAAGTGCACCATTTATTTGGATGTTAACTAAATAATAGTGACCTTTGAAACGAATATCAAAACACGCACGGGTGACTGCGAGAAATGCAGAGAGATAGAGAGCCAAAAGTAATAATTACAGCTAAAGCGGCGTTACGATCCATAGTAAAAACAGAAATGTTACAGAGCAAAGAGCTGCGATATCGAAGGGAAACTACTTTGAAAAGGGAAAACGATTATTATAATCATGAGTATATTTAATATTAGAAGGTATCTTTTTGATAATGAGAAAGTAGAAGAAGATTTAATTATTCTTTTATCAA
>DAIDKM010000089.1 GCA_027450045.1 Paludibacter sp.
ACTGGATTTTTTCTTTGCCGCTATCGGAAAAACAATAAATATCGCCAACACGACCATTAAACTGTTACGAAATTGGTTCATATAATTCATTCTATTTAAAAATTCATGGATTCTCTAAAGCATACCAAGCTTTATCACTCAAGTAGGCAAGCTTAGATTGACCACAAATGTACACATTTCGCACGAAAAAGAAATCAGGCAGTCTTGAAATCCTCCATTTTTGAAAAACGCCGCAAAACGAACACGGGCCATTTCTGCAAAAACAGAAACAGCCCGTGAACTAAATTCTATGTCCTCGTATTCAACTTATTGATAAAGCCTAATACAGAATCGAACAGATTTAACTGCCATAATTTCACACCTCTTGTAACTTCCCCATTATTCTCTTTGGAATTTTATTCTATATTGCAGCGCTATCAATTTTGCATCAAATAGGACTATTTATCTTTTCCTACCGGATCTTTCAGCCATTTATCCAACCAGTCGAAGAAACAACGTTGCCAAAGAATGGCGTTTTGTGGTTTTAATACAAAATGCGATTCATCGGGGAAATAGAGATAACGCGCCGGAATGCCACGCAATACAGCGGCATTGTAAGCTGCCATACCTTGTGATTCGACAATGCGGTAATCGAGCTGACTATGAACAACCATGATAGGAGCATTCCATTTGTCGACAAAAAGATGCGGTGAATTGGCATAACTACGTTGTGCGATGGCATTTTTCTTATCCCAGTACGGACCGCCCAAATCCCAATTTGCAAACCACATTTCATCGGTTTCAAGGTATTGTTCCTGTAAGTTGAAAATCCCATCGTGGGCAATAAATACTTTGAACCGTTTATTCGTGTTATGTCCAGCTAACCAATAGGTGGAAAAACCACCATAACTTGCACCCACACACCCTAATCTATCTTTATTTACATATGGCTCTTTAGCAACGGCGTCAATGGCCGACAAATAATCTTTCATGTTTTGTCCGCCGTAGTCACCGCTGATTTCTCTGTTCCATGCTTCTCCGAAGCCGGGTAATCCACGGCGATTCGGAGCTACGATGATATAACCATTGGCTGCCATGATTTGAAAATTCCAACGATAACTCCAGAACTGACTAACCATATCTTGCGGTCCGCCCTGGCAATATAGCAACGCCGGATATTTTTTTGCAGGATCGAAATGTGGCGGATAGATTACCCATACCAACATTTGTTTGTTATCGGTGGTTTTCACCCAACGCGCTTCCACTTTTCCCATCGTCAATTGATCCATCAATGATTTATTGATGTTTGAGAGTTGTGTTTCCTGTCCGCTTGTGGTGTTTACCGAATAAATTTCAGTCGGCGATGACATCGATTGACGCATAGCGATCAACTGGTTTCCGGCTAACGTCAACGAAACGTAGTCATGTACACCATTTGTCAATCTTGTAATGGAATCGTTGGCGACATTGAGTTTGTAAATATCGACCACACCATGCCATGGACTTGTAAAATAGAGGTGTTGGTTGTCATTATCCCAGCAGAAGGTATGTGAATCCTGATCGAAATTTTTAGAATAGTCAACGCGTGATTTATCGGCGAAGTTATAAATCATGATACGCGACTTGTCAGACTCATATCCATCATGTTCCATGCTCTCCCATGCAATTTTCGATCCATCGGGCGAAAAAGCAGGATTCATATCATAACCCATGATGCCTTCCGAAAGATTCTGCGTCGTTTTGGTTGCCACATCAAACATGTAAATATCCGAGTTTGTAGAAAGCGTGTAAGCTTTTCCCACTTTTTTACGACAGGAATAGACAATATATTTGCTGTCAGGAGACCAGATCACTTGTTCCATTCCGCCAAAAGGGCGCATCGGCGATTCATATTGAGTGCCTTCGAGCAGATCATAATCATTGGTCAGTTCTTTACCATCAAAATCAGCTACATAAGGTTGTGGATAGCTGTCCACCCACTGATCCCAATGACGATACATCAAATCATCATTGATACGGCCTGTCGTCTTTTTTAACCCCGCATAAAGACGTTCAAATGGATTTATTCGTTTCACTGAATGGATATACATTATTTTCTTCCCGTCAGGTGAATAACGAAAGCCTTCGATACCTCCTTTAATATCGGAAATTTGCACCCGATCGGAGCCATCTAAATTCATTTCAAACAATTGATCATCCCCTTGTTTGTCAGGATACAAGAATCCAATGCGCTTCCCGTTCGGATTAAACGATGGATCACTTTCATTTTTGGAAGTTTTCGTGATTTGCTTCAAATCGGAGCCGTCGACACGCATGGTGTACAACTCGGCGTTGCCTTTGTTTTGAGCGATATTAAAATATTGCACACTAAAGACAATCGTTTTTGCATCAGGCGAAACAGCCACTTCGCCTACTCTTCCAAAAGCCCATAAAGCTTCCGGTGTCATAAGTCCATTTTTCACGTTGATAATAGGTTTTTCAATAAGCGGTTCTTTTGTTTTCGAATTCTCATTGCAGGAAATCGTGATAAACGCCAAAAGCGCTAACATAAACGTTGTTTTCTTCATAAGCTTACATGTAATAAGTTACGTCAAAGATCATATAAATTCACCTTCATAATTCACCTGAGTATCTGCTACGAATTGTCGGATTCGCTGCTCGTTTTCTTTTTTGCAAATAAGCAATACATTGGCCGATTCGGCAACAATATAGTCAGATAAATCATCAAGAACGGCTAATTTGCCGGCTTCTAATGCGATAATGTTTCGTTCGCTATTATAAAACTGCGATTTGCATTGTAATGTTACATTTTGATGCTCATCTTTGTCTGCCAAATCGTATAACGAACCCCAGGTGCCCAGATCAGACCAACCAAATTCTGCTGTTAGCACATAGACATTGTTAGCTTTCTCCATAATGCCATAATCAATGGATATATTATGACATGAGGGAAACACTTCGTTTATAAACTCTTGTTCATCTGGCGTATTAAATACATCGGGACGTTGCGAAAACTTTTGATACAACTCGGGCAACAGCCGATCAAAAGCGCTATCAATGGTTTGCAGATTCCACAAAAAAATACCGGAATTCCAAAAGAATTCACCACTTTGAAGGAAAACTTTTGCCAACTCAAGATTCGGCTTTTCGGTGAAAGTCACCACTTTTCGTAATTCGCCTTCTCCATCAGCAATTTGAATGTACCCATAACCCGTTTCCGGGCGATTAGGTTTCATGCCTAAGGTCAATAAGTTGTCATTATGCTCAATAAAATCAAGCCCTTTGAGAATCACCGATTGAAACTCATCTTCTTTTAATATAAGATGATCAGCGGGAGCTACAATAATATTGGCTTTGTCGGTGATGGCTTTGATGCGATGCACAGCATACGCGATACAAGGGGCTGTGTTTCGGCGTGTCGGTTCCAACAACACCTGATCGGGTTTGATGTCGGGAAGCTGTTCCAAAATCATTTCCTTATAAAGTATATTGGAAACAATCAAAATATTTTCAGCAGGGACGAACTTAGAGAAACGATCAAACGTCATTTGCAATAATGAACGGCCTGTCCCGAAAAAATCAAGAAACTGTTTTGGTCGATTATTCCTGCTAAAAGGCCAGAAGCGACTTCCGATGCCTCCTGCCATGATGATACAATAGTTATTTTTCATGTGATTGAAGTTTACTGAAAAGTCTCAATTTTTTAATAAACGCATAGCAACGAATTCTTTACATAAGAACCATAAGTATGACAAAGGTACTGTTTTTTTGATATTCACAAAGATTGATTTACAGATTATCGGCAAGGAAGTTTATGTTGAATAGCAGGTTGTGTAAAGCAGTTATTGTCAAGCTATAATTATCTGATTTTTCAAAACTGCTTTCTTATTGATGTTGAAAAACAACTTTTCCATCCTTTTTCAATTCAATTTCACCGTGCCACTCCCGGTAATCGTAATGCTGATTGCTGTAGTGAATGCCTGAAGCTGTGGTATCTTGCTTCACTTCAATGGTTTCGCCACGAAAATAAATAATTGCAGTCCCATTTGCATTATTAAAAGCCATTTTTAATGCAACACCATTTTCATCAGTAACCCTTGAATGTACAATTTCATTGGAGTATGTCAAATCATGCGCAACTTGTTTGGTAGTTTGTTGTGTTGCACTTTTCGTATTGTTGGTTGTATGGTAATCACACGATCCTGGTAGCAAACTCATGATGAACAGAATAACTAAAAACAGGATTTTCATACGAAAATAATTTGTTTCTTAATGGTAGTATGGAACTCCATGTTGCTGAAAATTATTATCATACTCTTGGGTGTTACGAAGCAACATGTTCGTTTCATGTGTTTATAATTACTTTTTAAGGTCACATGGAACTCGCATATAAACATTTCTTTGTGTGTCTAAGTTTATTTGTAGTGCTCGTTTCATCGATTGACCGTCTTTGTGTTGATTCAAAACGACCTTTCAACTGTTTGCCAAAGCTTCTTCTATTGCCTTGTGACCGTCACCTTCAAACACGCCACCGTGATAACAAATGATTTTCTCAATATCATATTTCAAAAACTGTTGCACCGACTCCCGCGCTTGAGGCATGTTTAAAGTGTATTGAGGATTTGCCATAGCGACTTTTCCATTTTCCATAGTCATAGCATCTCCGGTGATCAGCGTTTTGTCTTTTTCAAAATAGAGTGAAATATGCCCGGGTAAATGCCCTGGAGTACTGATAATGAGAACTCCTCCGAAACATGGTAGCAATTCGTCCTCTTTGAAAGTTTTATCAACTTCGATTCTTTCTACACTTTTCAACATCTGCACATAAGCCAGCGCTCCTTGCTGCTCGGCCGGAGGCAACGACGCAGCCCTTTGTTCTGCCAATTCCAAACGAGGTGATTTTTTGCTGCCATTTATATAGTCAGCTTCGATAGCCGATGAGACGACCTGTGCCCGTGGAAACGTTCTCTTCAGGGCAGCCAGCGATCCGATATGATCCATATCATGATGCGTAATCACAATGTGAGTGAGATTTTCTAAAGCAATGCCTTCTTTTGCCGCAGCTTCTTGGAGGAGCGGCAATTGTCCGGGAAATCCCGTATCAATCAGTACAGTATGTTTTGCATCGCTTGCAATTACCGGATACACGATTCGTTGATTCTCTCCGGCGCTAAAAGGGATAGGTAAAGCCACTAATTTTGTCATGATTTTCTTTCCTCCTTTTATGGGTTAGTCTCACAAAGATAGGCACATTCTCCTATTTTTCGTTCAACAACAAACAAGATAAAAATCCCAATCGCGGACATGAATTAATCTATTTGTTCTTCATAAAGAGGATTGACGTTCTTTCCAACAAACGGTACATCCGTGCCCATCGATAAAATATTTCTCAGCTGTCTATCCTAAACAATTTGTGAGTATTGACAAAAATGGCGAAATTTGTCTGCGAAAATTTTAATGGAAATGATGCGATAAAACGAACATGACAGACGGATTAGATACCCAAGGATATAATTATATTCTGTCTTTGAGTTTCATCTGTCCTTTAATGTGTAAAATAAATATAATCAGATGAACTTTATTGAAGAGTTAACGTGGAGAGGCATGATTCATGATATGATGCCAGGTGTGGGGGAGATGCTCGAAAAGAAAATGGGTGTTGGTTACGTTGGCATTGATCCTACGGCTGATTCATTGCATATTGGCCACTTGGTGGGCGTTATGATGTTAAAGCATTTTCAACGTTGTGGGCATAAACCCATTGCATTGGTGGGTGGAGCAACGGGCATGATTGGTGATCCATCCGGTAAATCGCAAGAGCGAAATCTTCTGAGTGAAGAAACCTTGCGCCATAATCAGGAATCGATTAAACAGCAGTTGTCTCGCTTCCTCGACTTTGATTCCGATGCTCCTAATGCAGCCGAATTAGTCAATAATTACGATTGGATGAAAGAGATTTCGTTCCTTGCATTTATTCGCGATATCGGGAAACATATTACCGTCAATTATATGATGGCAAAAGATTCTGTCAAAAAGCGGTTGAATAGTGAAGCATCCGAAGGCATGTCATTTACCGAGTTTACGTATCAATTGGTGCAAGGTTATGATTTTCTCTATCTTTATCAACATAAAAACTGCACGTTACAAATGGGTGGCTCCGATCAATGGGGTAACATCACCACCGGTACCGAGTTGATTCGTCGAAAAACAGATGGAGAGGCTTTTGCATTGACATGTCCGCTGATTACAAAAGCAGACGGCGGCAAGTTTGGCAAAACGGAGTCGGGCAATGTGTGGTTAGATCGTCGTTACACCTCACCTTACAAATTCTACCAATTTTGGCTTAATGTCAGTGATGCGGATGCTGAGAAATATGTCAAGATATTTACTTTTCTTTCCCAGGAAGAGATTGCTTTGTTGACTCAACAACAGCAGGAAGCTCCTCATTTACGTCCGTTGCAAAAGGCTTTGGCTCGCGAAGTGACGATCATGGTGCACTCGGAAGAAGATTATGTAAGCGCTGTGGAAGCTTCGAATATCTTGTTTGGCAACTCCACCTCCGACCAGTTGAAAAAATTGGATGAAGAGACCCTGTTAGCTGTTTTCGACGGTGTTCCACAATTTGAAGTTTCGCATTCCGTTTTCACCGAGGGTATCAAAGCCATTGATTTGTTAGTAGAAAAATGTCCGGTTTTCCCTTCGAAAGGTGAGATGCGAAAGTTAGTAGCAGGAGGAGGCATTGCCATCAACAAAGAGAAACTGATGGACAGTGAACGCCTTTTCGTTACAAATGATTTATTGAACAACCAATATCTTTTGGTTCAAAAAGGGAAAAAGAACTACTATTTGTTGCTTGTGAAATGATAATATGCCCAAAACCGTAGAATGAGCTAAAGCAGTTAAAAGATTGAAAGTAATTGACAATGAATCTATATATTAGCTGATTATTATTGCCTTCATAAATTAATCATTAACCATTAACCATTAACCATTAATAATTGCCTTTGCGGTTTTACCCCCAACCCCCTAAAGGGGACTTTTAACCACAAGATCGTGATATAGTAAAGCCTTTATAAATGGATAATTGACAATTAATCTGTAGATTAGTAGATTTCATTGGCACATTGGCATATTAGCATATTGGCATATTGGCACATTGGCATATTAGCATATTGGCATATTGGCACATTATCCAATTTCTTCAGCCTTAACAGCTTTAGTCTTAACACCTGCTGTTGCCTTCATAAATTAACCATTAACCATTGTGTTTACCGGCTTACCATCTTCTTTGTGATCACTCCGCTTGTTGTTACTACTTTCAGCAGATAGACTCCTGATGCTGCGGGTAGTTGCAGCGTGAGTTGTGTTGAATTGGGGTTTTGCATATAGTAGGTTTGCCCGCCTTCGCCATAAACAGCCACCTGTTGCATCGTCGGGATGCTTGAGATGGTGACATTACGATGGTCTTGCAAAATGGTGATGCCTTTCACTACTTGTGTGTCGGTGCTTTTACTGCCGAAGATCAGTGTAAAGTTATTGGTCACTCCTTCAGCAGTCGTGGTGAAGGTGTAGGACCCCGTAGTCAGGTCGTGCAGAGCACCTTT
>DAIDKM010000090.1 GCA_027450045.1 Paludibacter sp.
TGAATTAAATGATAAAAATAAGGCAGGCAAATACAATATCTAACGCTGCCTATTCTTTAATTTGCTGAAGTACAATAATTGGCATTTTTATCCCACCAAAGTTTGGTACTCGATACATCCGTGCCACTATTACCGCTTTCCGTCGATAATATTTGAACCCCTTTAGCATATTCCGTTTTGTTTACCATCGCTTCCGAAGAGGGATAAGGCATCCGTTTTACAAAACTACGCGGATCATTGAATACATTTGGCAATCCCTGATAAACAGCAGGATCTCTATATTGAAGCGGATCAAACCGAGGCAAGTTCAAACGACGTTTATCGTTCCATCCTTCAAAGGAAACATCAGGAACGCAAGCAATGTATTTCTGAGTAATGATTTTTTCCAAAACCGTGTTGCCTGGTCCATTGGCATCTGTATAACTGACCGATGTGCCGGCTAAGTTTTTAGAAGTAGAGGTCAAATAGTTATTTACGACATCACTCGCTATATTATACCGTTGCATACAAGCTCGGATCCCATTTTCATATTCGGTTTGTGCATTTACTCCGGTTACAAACCCACGAGCGGCTGCTTCGGCCTTAAGGAAACAAACTTCGTCATAAAGCATGACATCATAAGGACGATGGTCGTTCAATGCACCGGCAACACCCAGAATGAATTTTCCTAATTGTGAATAATAGGAACCTGCATACGTGCCTGTATTCGATTGATTTGCTGCAATGCCGGGAGGCATTCCTTTCCATCCTTGTGTGCCTGGATCATAAATAACCGGCCCCCGGGGATCAACATAAGCTGGATGGGAAACAGCAGCAACATCAGCCGGCCAAGGAATACCACCTAAGTTTGTCATCAGTTTTTCCATGGAAGAGGTCATGTTGGGAATATCACCCCAGGAAATAAAAAACATCGTATAATTATAATACTGTCCCCAACCATTAGCTGCAACAGGAATGCGTGCATCGTCCGAAGGAGAATCCATAACACCACCATTGATAGCTGCTTGAGCTTGTGTTTTGCATAACGCCGGGTCAACTTCGGAAACACGCAATGCTAAACGTAGTCGTAACGAATTGGCAAATTTCACCCATTCCATGACATTTCCACCAAAAATCAAATCTTCGTATTTTGACATAAATGGTTTACTCGGATCAATCATCTTAACTGCTGCATCTAACTCACTAAAAAATTCGGTGTACTGATCCTGTACAGAAACATAGGGAGGATTATCGACCGGATTTTGCCATGATGGGAAAGGCATAGGACCAAAATAATCACAAGCACGACTTTGAGTGTACACTCTCCAGATGCGAGCAACCGCTACTGAATTCACGCGGTCGGGATTTTTAATTCCCTGACTTATGACGGTATTTAAAGTAGAAATCCATGACATTTGAGGTGTCCAATACCAACCAGAATTCCATGAATCATTTGGCACATAGTTTTTTGTGCTCCATCCACCTGCATCCTCAATCACCTGAGACCAGTAATCAACGCCTAACGATTTTATTCGTTGCTCCTTGTCTCCATCCATAAACTGAACAGCACGAAACTGAGTCACTAATTTAGGGATATTAAAATCATAAGCATAGCTATCATCCGGTTGGTTCGGATTAATGTTCATGTTTGTAAAATTACTACATCCTACCAACAATAAAGTGAGGAAAGTCCAACTGAAAATATATTGTATTGTTTTCATATATAAGGTATTAAAAAACTACATTTATATTGAAGCCTAATGTTCGTAACGTTGGCATTGATCCATATTCCACGCCTTGCGCATTGCCCGTTGTATAAGCTGCATCAGGATCGTATCCTTTCGTTCTGGAATAAATCATAAACAAGTTACGAGCAACAAAACTGGCTTTTACACTTTGAATGGGTGAATGCTCCAACAATGATTTGGGTAAGGTATATCCAAAAGTAAATTCCCGCAAACGAATATTGGTTGCATCATACAGGAAGGCTTCCGTAATGCCAGAAATACCTGTCCAGTACTGTTGTGCATTGGTTGCAATTGTATTCACTGCGCCTGACGATTGTACAATACCCGGTACCACCATACTGCTGCGGCCATTCAGCGTCATAGCTAATGTGCCATAATACGTACCTTGTTGGATAGATCCCATGTATACTTTCCCGCCAAAACGAGAGTCGACCAGAAAACTCATTGAAAAGTTTTTGTATGAGAACGAATTTGAAAACCCTGCCATGAAATTCGGTTGATTATTGCCTAATCGTTGCATACTGGTAGTCCTCAATGGTATGCCATTATTATCGATCAAAATATTACCCTTTGCGTCTCGCTGATAAGCGTATCCATAAATATCGCCATAGGCGCCTCCAACATGAGCAACGATCTTCAAAAAGCTGATGCTCTGATCGCTTATAATCTGTTCGTCGGTGGTTGGATCAAGAGCAACCACTTTGTTGTTGTTTTTTGACAGATTCAGGTTCATGTCCCATTCAAATCCGTTCGTCACACGAATAGGCGTTGCATTGAGAGCCACTTCAAATCCATCATTTTGAATGTTACCGGCATTGATCAATTTGTATTGATATCCGGTGGCAGGTGGTTGCGCAATTTGAAGAATCTGATTATAGTCATTCTTTTTGTAATAATCAACATCTAATCCGATGCGGTTATTAAAGAAATTCAACGTTGTTCCAATTTCCCACGAATTAATTTTCTCCGGCTTCAGGTTCGGGTTGGCGATATAATTTTGAGGAGTCACATTCAACACATTATTCGAAAAATCAATCGAATAATAATTGCTCAACATGTATGGGCTGGCATCATTCCCCACTTGCGCCCACGAAGCTCTTAACTTCCCAAAACTAAGAGGCCCCGTTGAAATGCCGTGATTGCTCAATAACTGTGTGAAAATAAAACTTCCACCTATTGAAGGGTAAAAATACGAGCGATTGTTTTGTGGCAATGTTGATGACCAATCATTACGGGCAGATAGATCAACATACAGATAATTGTCCCATGCTAATGAAGCAGTTGCATAAAGTGAGTTGATTTGCTTTTGATTGAAAGTGTAATCGCCTTTACGGTTAGATCCATTGGTAATGGTATAAAGCTCGGGGATCACCAACCCATTAGCCTGGGCAATTTGATATGTCGCTTTTGTGTACATCATATTTCCACCAACAGCACCGGAAAGGCCTAATTTATCAAATGTATGATGCAGTGACAGTAAGAAATCAGCATTCGATTGCCAATTCGATTGGTTGATGACACGAAAATCACCTGTATAGCTTCCGGTTGCCCAATAAGGAGTGCCGGTAGCTAAACGATCCTGAAATTGCGAGTCAGAATAATCCAACCCATAGCGCAACCGCAGATCCATCCATTCAGCAAAAGTGATTTTTGTTGAGGCAAACCCGATTAATCTGTTTTTTGTTTGTTGATTTGTATTTCGGTAAGCTGACCAATAAGGATTGCCTGAATAACCACTCATGTTTGGGATGTAAGTTGCCGGCCCTCCAAATTGTGTAAACGCATAATTTGTTCCTGCAAATTTCTGATAATCAGAGAACCCAACACTACGGGGCATCATCAGATAGTTGAGAAAGATATTGTCGGGATCGGAAGCTAATTTGATGGCGTTCTTAATAAAATCGTTGATGTAATTGATTTTGAAATCGGTTGATAAGAATTTTGATAATGTAGACGTAGATCGTAAATCAAACGAAGTACGGTTAAAACCACTGTTTGGTATCACATTATTATTATCCAACCGTGTGATGGAAGCACGCATTGTCGAATGATCGGTTCCATAATTAAAATCTACATTGTTGGTGAAAGTGGTACCTGAATGTAAAAAGTCCTTGTACAGGTTATTATCTGTAGGCGAATATGCCTTGTCACCCATTAAAGCGTGCACAACAGAACCATCCATTTTGCCACCCCAACTGCCTTGTTGATTGACATCGAAAACGCCGCCTGACCCTTGTCCATAAACATTTTGAAACGAAGGAGTCTGCATTGGATTATCAAACGTCAGGTTAGAATTGTAACTTACGCCCAATCCTTTGGTATGACCTTTTTTTGTGGTAATCATCACAACTCCGTTACCGGCAAGACTTCCATACAAAGCAGCGGCAGCGGGGCCTTTCAATACTGAAATTGATTCCACATCATCGGGTGAAATATCTGCTATGCCGGAACCCATATCCACACTCCGGTTTCCCCAGAAGTCATTGGTGCCTCCGGTAGAACTATTAATAGGCACTCCGTCAACAACCACTAAAGGTTGATTATTACCGCCAATCGAGTTATTTCCACGAATAGTTATACGAGATGATCCAGCGGGACCTGTAGCTGCTTGTTGAATATCAACACCGGCAACTTTTCCTGACATTGCATTGAGTAAATTTGGATCACGATCCTGCGTTAGTTCTTTGCCACTGACTTCCTGCAATGAATAGCCCAATGCCTTCTTCTCTTTCGTGATACCCAACGCAGTGACCACTACTTCATTGAGTTGTTGCGAGTTCTCTTGTAAAACAACATGCAAGTTTGTTTTGCCGTCAACAGCCACTTCTTGAGGATTATATCCAACATAGCTGATCAACAATGTGGCATTGGAAGGAATGTTTTTGAGCGAGAAATTTCCATTTACATCGGTTATCATTCCCATCGTTGTCCCTTTTACCTGAACGGTGGCGCCGATAATTGCTTCTTTTTTTGCATCGACAACCGCTCCGGTAACTTCCGGCAAAATACGCCCTTTGGGAGGATCGTTTTTTGTAATGGTGATGTATTTATCTTTAATGGAAATAGAGACTGCCTGTCCCTTGAGCGTAAGTTCAAGCGCTTCGCGAACAGGTATTTGTTTCACATTGAGTGTCACTTTCTCATTGAGGTTGACATCTCCTTGCTTGAACCAAATGGCAAACCCTGTTTGTTGCTTTATAGCTTCAAAAATTTGATTTACAGTAGCTTGTCGAACGTTCAGCGTAACAGTTTGTGCATGTAGAGCTGCACTCGAAAGCATCATAAAAATAGCGACCCAACCGAAGCGCGAAACGGCGTGACGAATCGATCGACAACAACGAGTCTTTTTAAACATGTGTGATTGCATACGTTTTTAAGATTAAGTTAATAATTTGTTTATGAATAAAAACAGAAATAGCATTGTAAGACAACACTTTGTGTAGAAGAAAAGCAGGAGTTAAGAGGTATTCATAGTAAATAGATTAATAGGTTAACTTGTTATTATGTCAATAAATGACAATCTTCTTCCCATCTACCTTGTAGCGATATACATGACCAACGCTCATAGCTTCCAACACCGTTTCAATCGGATCGTTCGCGTTGAAATCTCCACTTAAAACTAATGAGTCTAATTTGGGGTTTTGTACGGTAATGTCAACAGAATATACCCTTTCCAATTGACGCACAATATCCGAGAATTGCTCCATATTCACGGTAATATGACCATCTTTCCATGCTTCGGGGTTTGACAATTCTCCGGCTTCAAGGAGATGTTTGTCAACATTGTAAATAGCAGACTGAGAAGCTAAAAGCACCATTTGTCTCTCCGGTTGGGCATTCCGGTAAACATGCAGCTTCCCTTTTTTGAGGAATACACGAATGGTTTTATCGCATGGATAAGCTGAAACATCAAACTGTGTTCCAACAGCCATAACTGATAGTTGATTGGCATGAACAATGAATGGATGCGTCGGATCTGATTTAACTTTGAAAAAGGCTTCCCCTTTCAGAATGACTTCCCGTTTGTTCCCCCTGAAAACAGAAGGATACGAAAACTGTGATTCAGCATTAACCCACACTTTTGTTCCATCTGAAAGGAGCAATTCTGCATGTTGTCCCCGCGGAACAATCAATGTTGTCAAACGAGCGGCCTCTCCCATTTGAATATAAATTGCAAGCGAATAAAAAATGATTCCGATAACCAGAACGGCAGCAGCATAGTAGAGGAAACGACGCAAAGGAATTCTTCTTGTTAAAGCATTGGTTTTATGCTGAACTTTCGTCTCCATTTTTTCGGCAAACATGGAGGCAATGGCAAAACTATTTTTCATCGTCGAAAAATAAGTTTTGTTCTCATTATCTTGCTTTATCCATTCTTCAATGGCTTTTATTTCATCAGACGATGCTGTATGATTCAAAAATCGGGCAATCAACAGATCTATTCTTTCTTTTTCTGTGGGATCGATGTTCATATATGTAAAGTTTGCTTATTATCTGCTTCGGATAGAATGTATGTTGTTTTCGGCATACTAATTTTCATTCGCATTACATATAATAAACGAACGAGCCACTCCACACCCTAAAAGGAGATGAAGATTTAACATAAGAAGTTGAAATGAAAGAGTAGAAACCAGCGGTTATCATTGCGATAACCTACTGATAGTATGTGGGATTTATCGAAAAAGATGCGGAAAGAAAAAAAAGATCAATACATAATAATCTTTCAACTCCTTGCGAAGGAGGGAGAGCGCTTTACTCATGCGGTACTCGACTGTTTTCACGGAGACACCTAATTGATCGGCTATTTCGGCATATTTCAAATGTTGGGTACGGTGAAGCAAAAACACCTCACGACACTCTTCGGGTAACTGTCGAATAGCATTTCGAACTATTTTCTCCAAATCATTCCATACAATATTTTCAGGAAGAAAATCTTCGAGCGCAATCATGTCTAAGTGTGCATATTGCCAATGTTCCTGAGTTACAGTCTCGTAATCTTGACTTAATTTCACGTGACGCAAATAATCGATACACCGGTTTTTAGTAAGTGTCAACAAAAAACCTGTGAGATTTGTATTGGGATCAAGTTGCGAGCGTTTGTCCCACAACGTCATAAGAACGTTTTGGGCAATATCGGCGGCTTCTTCCTGAATGTAAACATACGCTTTGGCAAAAGAAACCAGACGCGAAAAATAGCACGAGAATATTCGTTCGAACCCTTTTTCATCCCCATTTCGGAGAAGCGTTACCCATTCCTGTTGATTTGCATCCACGTTGTTTGTTTTTCAAAAGCATCTATCATCTTGATTACAAAGATTCATCCCGACACCCTTTTCAACATATCTTATCTATCGGGTCATTATCCTTTGAGCAATTCAGGATGTACGCGATCGATGGTCAGAATAAACTCGCCAAACAAGGTATTGGCCCAGGCAAACCATTTGCGGGTAAAGCGCGATGGATCGTCTTTCCAAAACGATTCGTGCATGAAGCCGGTGTCGGCATCCGTGTCGCGTAATGTCTTCAGGCAATAGGCCATCTCTTCTTTGTTCGTGGTGGT
>DAIDKM010000091.1 GCA_027450045.1 Paludibacter sp.
CTTGCCCAATGATTATGACATTTGTCAAAACGGGGACTTCATCGCCTTCTTCAAAAAGCAAATCAAGGATGACTCCATCTACAGGTGAAGCTTCTTCAAAGGAGGCTTTGTCGGTTTCATAGGCGAACAACAATTCACCTTGTTTTACATGATCTCCTTTTTTCTTAAATAATTGCGTAATGATGCAGCTTTCGACAGATTGCCCTTGCTTGGGCATAATAACTACGGTTGCCATGCTATGGATTGATTTTATATGAGTTTGGTCGTTAAATGTTCCTCTTGTTGTTGCGATGAATTGGCGTTTGCTTCTCGATTTTTTATGTTACAAGACAAAGTTATTCATAATAACTTATGTGTATAAGTATTCTGTTTTATATTGTAAATATCATAATATGAAACATATAATATTTTTACTGCCAATATTTATTTGTACTTGTATATACAAATATGAATTAAAGTAGATGTGTCTTGTTATTTTTTTCTACCTTTGCCGCAGTCTTAAACACTATATTGGATAGCTATGGGAGATTTACCGGAATATAAAAAGATGTATGAACTCATTCGTCGTCAAATCACAGATGGAGTGTACGCAGAAGGAAGTTTGCTTCCATCCGAAAATGAACTAGCGACGATTCATAATGTAGCGCGTCCTACTGTTCGCAAGGCGTTAGATCGCTTGGTGGTTGATGGTTATATTATTAAGCACCAAGGGAAGGGAAGTGTGGTAAAAGGAGCGCCTAAAGGGATCGGTATCTTATCGTTGCTGAGTACCACTTCAGCAGTTGGTGATAATGTTTTAACGACCAAAATTATTACGAAACCAGAGGTGAAAGCATGGAGTAGCGCCTTTTCGTTCTCCATCAGCGATCGTGAAAAAGAGTTGGGCTGTATTTATTTTGAACGATTGAGGCACATGAACGGTAAGCCTGTTTTTTATGATATTACCATGCTTCCAAGCAGTTATTTTCCTCGGTTTACTACTCTTAATTTAGAGAACAAATCTCTTTTCGATGTTTTACGTACAAAATATCAGGTTGAAGTAACGGGTGGTATTCAAGAGTTATTTGCTATAAAAGCCGACGCAAAACTGCAAGAGCATTTTAGAATAAAAGCGGGACACCCCGTGTTGCAACTTAACCGTAAAATTGACACCAACAAAATGGGGCTTTATATTTATAGCCAGGTATTTTGTATTACGGATGAAATCGGTGTGTTTGGAACGTTTTAGAGGTGACCGTTTATCTTTTTATCTAAAAATAAACGCCAGGTAATCAGATTTTTTCAGATGATTACCTGACGTTTCTATTCTCTTTTATTTTTCTTTCAACAAGGCTTCAATATCTTTTTCAATGGACTCAGGTTTGACGGGTGAACCGAAGCGTTTGATGGGTTTGCCGTTTCGATCGAGCAGGAATTTGGTGAAATTCCATTTAATGGCATTGTCCAATGTGCCCGGCAATGCATTCTTGAGCCATTTGTAAAGTGGGTCGGCATTTTTTCCATTCACATCAATTTTCGCAAACATCGGGAAAGTGACGCCATACTTTGATTTACAAAATGTGGCAATCTCTTCGGCGGTCCCGGGTTCTTGATGCGCAAACTGGTTGCAGGGAAAGCCGAGAATAACAAATCCCTGATCTTTGTATTTCTTGTACAAGGTTTCCAACCCTTGATACTGAGGTGTAAAGCCACATTTGCTGGCTGTATTGACAATCAATACCACTTTCCCCTGGTAACTTTTCATGCTGATCTCTTTTCCTTGTAACGACTTTGCTTTGAATTGATAAAAGGTTGCCGGTGCGTTAGTGTTTTGTCCATTGGCTTGAAAAAAGCCAACGATAGCAAGGCCACATGCTAATAATAGATTCCGTTTCATTTGATGTAATCGTTTATTGGTTGATAGGATGAGCTTTGCATGTAAGGTTTCATCCTGATGGTTGATTTACGAACATGCTCGTAAACGGGTTTAACCGTATTGATCACCGTAAAGTTATGTTGTAATATTGCCGTTTGTATCTTTTGCCTTAGATATTAGCTTTTCAATATGGCTTTTAATCTTTCTTTTCTGTTTCGACAAATGAAGAAAAGCTATCGATATCATAAATAAAAAACGACAGCTATCGGCTTTTTGTATAGCCAATAGCTGTCGTTTCTATGTTTGTTTGGATCGACTTATTTTGTCCCAAAAATCGCTGCTAATTTGGCAGATAAAGCATCCCCGCGCAAATCTTTGGCAATAATTTTTCCTTGTGGATCGATTAGAAAGTTTTGCGGAATGGAGCGAATCTGATATAATTGTGCTGCGGCATTATTCCAATATTGTAAGTCGGAAACTTGCGTCCACGTTAATCCGTCTTTTTTGATGGCATCCAACCATGCCTGACGTCCGTTTTCGTTGTCTAACGATACGCTGAGGATAGTGAAATTTTTGTCTTTGAATTCATTGTACGTCTTCACTACATTTGGATTTTCACGACGGCAAGGGCCGCACCATGATGCCCAGAAATCGAGCAACACATATTTGCCACGAAAATCGGAAAGTTTCACCGGATGTCCCAGCGTGTCATTTTGGGTAAAATCGGGTGCAATAGCTCCAATAGCGAGGGTTTTCAGTTTTTCCAACATCTGAGCATACGTTTT
This sequence comes from Paludibacter sp., assembly GCA_027450045.1. Taxonomy (GTDB): domain Bacteria; phylum Bacteroidota; class Bacteroidia; order Bacteroidales; family Paludibacteraceae; genus Microbacter. Next base: position 2,641 of record DAIDKM010000091.1, read on the forward strand.
CCCGTCTTGTGTGTTTTTTACCTTGTTGGAGAGCGATGCAAAGAGTGGCGCCACCTCATTGTAATCGGGTGTATAACCACCTAAACTTTTCAACGCGTCTAAACTGACAATGGTTTGCGGGTGTGTCTGAATAAATTTCCTGATAATTCCCTTTTGCTCCAAATCAAGTGCGTTGAATTCATCTTCCAACTGACTAGTAAACACCTTCGATTGTTGTTGTTCGGGGGTTGCAGCTGCATATTTGGCATATACTGCTTTTTGTTTGGCTTCGATTGGTTTCAATTGATCAATCAACGATTGATTGATAGAGTTTAATTCTGAGCCTGAGATGATGGCATTGCTTGCTGAGTCAGGAGAGTCCAACGAAATTGTGCCTGCTTCCAAATACAGAGGTAACATGTCGTCACCCGAACGTTTCACGCCTGTTCCGTCATGATCGACGAGCAAATAGGCCTGCGTCGGTTCATCCAATTTCCCCGTAAAATGGAAAGCGCCTTGTACAATATTAGTAGTGTCCACCACCGTTTGTGTCCCTGAACGATACGTTAAATAGGCTTTTGCCGGAGCATTCAAATGACCCACATTTCCGTTAAGGGTAAAAGTGGCTTGTTGTGCCATAAGCATCATGGGGAATGCGCCAGCTACTAAAAAAAACAGTTTCTTCATTCGATCTTTCTTTTTAAAGGGTTGAAATATAAAATGGGCATGTACCATTTGTTGATTTTGAAAACGTTGAACGAACATGCTCGTTTTTATTTTGTGCTTGCAGCAAGCAAAATAACTCATCAAATGTACGAATTTATTGTAGCCAACCTGCTTTTTACCTGCTTTTTTAGAAAAAATAAAGAATGTCTATTCCCAAAAAGCACGAACTTCCGGTTGTTTTTTCTTCAATGTTCATTCCCTTGTTCTTAATGAAACAACCTTTCATGGCACATTCGTGGAATTTGTTCGTTTCTGTTTTTTGAGAAGAGTGTTGTTTTTTTATTGATTTATAATGCCTTTTTGATCAATGGATTGTTTGTTGTTTTCACGACGGATGTTCTATTGCTATTGTTTCCGGCTTGTTTTTACACTATATTTGCTTGATTACATGGGATCAAATTGGTTATCCTGCATTCCTGTTTATGTATTATGCGGCAATAGAGAAAAACCCACTGTTTCATTGCTATGTAACGATTTTGCATAAAACTCTTTCGGTAAAGGCAGATAAGTCTGCCTGATATTTTAATTACAGATACAAAAGAAATTATTCTATGTCGACTATTTTATTTTCATCGTTGTCCATTCGAGAGGTTACGTTCAAGAATCGTCTTGTTATGTCGCCCATGTGTCAATATGCCGCTGAAGATGGTTTTGCCTCCGATTGGCATTTGGTACATTATGGAAGTCGCGCTGTAGGTGGCGCAGGGTTAATTCTTCAGGAAGCCACGGCTGTTTCGCCGGAGGGTCGTATCTCGCCCGATGATATGGGTTTGTGGAAAGATGAGCAAATTGCTCCTTTGCAACGCATCACGGCTTTTATTGCTGCGCAGGGCGCTGTCCCGGGCATTCAGTTAGCTCATGCCGGACGCAAAGCGAGCACTTCGTCCGAGTGGAAAGGTGGCGGTAGCGTGGTGAGTCCTGATGCCGGAGGTTGGCAGACGGTTGCTCCTTCGTCGGTACCTTTTCGCGATTCTGATCCTTTCCCGGAAGCATTGACAATCGAGGGAATTCACAACGTGATTGATCATTTTGTGCAAGCTACCAAGCGAGCACTGACCGCAGGGTATAAAGTTGTGGAAATTCATGCGGCGCATGGCTATCTGCTGCATCAATTTTTGTCACCACTGAGCAATCGTCGTACTGATGGTTATGGCGGAATTTTCGAGCATCGCGTTCGCTTGTTGTTGGAAGTGGTTGAAGCCGTACGTGCCGTGTGGCCTGCCGAATATCCTTTGTTTGTGCGTATTTCGGCAACCGATTGGGCCGATAAAGGATGGAATGGCGATGAGGCAGTTAAGTTGGCGACTTTGTTGAAAGAGCGTGGTGTTGACCTGATGGATGTTTCGTCGGGTGGACTTATTGCTACGGCGAAAATACCTGTTGCGTTTGGTTATCAAGTAGGATTCGCATCGCGCATTAAACATCAAACCGGCATGCTGACGGGCGCTGTCGGTATGTTGGTACACCCTATTCAAATGGAGACGTTGTTGGTAAATGGCGATGCCGATCTTATCGTCGTCGGTCGTGAATGGTTGCGTAATCCTTACTTTGCACTCGATGCTTCTTCCACCTTACATGCCGATGTGCCCTGGCCGGTACAGTATCAACGCGCTAAACGGTGATGAGAAATAACAAACTAAGTGTAAGGTTTGAAAGTGTAACGTGTAATAAATCGGATGGAAGTTTATGAAGGAAGAGATTGAAATGAACCGGCTATTACTCAATTATTCAATTACTCAGTTAATGCTGTCATTTTGTCATTTTCCTGTGTTTTTTATATTATTTGTCGATAATGCAATATGCTGATATACAATGTACATATGTCTTTTATGTAGATTAATTATGGTTGGCATACATTTTGATACATTTGTATTGAGATTAAAAATGAGCTTGTTTAACCTATAAAAAAGGAGGTAATTATGGCACTGATTAAGAAAGATGAACTGGTTCCTGCTTGGTCGAATTTCTTCAACGATTTCTTCAATCGCGATCTGTTCGATTGGTCTTTACGCCATTTCTCGGAACCTAATTCAACATTACCATCGATTAATGTGAAAGAGACACCCGATGAGTTTGAAGTTGAAATGGCTGCTCCGGGTATGGAGAAAGATGATTTTAAAATTGAATTGAACAACGGCATGTTGACGATTTCTTCCGAAAAGAAACAAGAGAATACCACTGAGGAGAAAGGTCAATATACACGCCGTGAATTCAGTTATCAATCGTTCAGCCGTACTTTGGCACTTCCTGAAAGTGCTGACAGCGAGAATATTTCAGCTAAGTATGATAACGGACTTTTGAAAGTGGTGATTGCAAAGAAAGAAGAAAGGAAACCTAAACCCACTAAACAAATCCCGATTGAATAATCTGCTATCTTAAAAAAGCTGCTTCCCAACATGATAGGGAAACAGCTTTTTTAAGTTTGATTTGACAGTAAATTGTGGACACGATTATATTGATTAAAATGAAGACTAAAAGCGAAACGTTCTTATTAGAACAAGAGAAAGAATGGGAGAAAGTGGGCGATGGCGTTCGTCGTCAAATCATGGGATACGATGGTCATGTGATGATGGTGAAAGTCGCTTTTCAAGAAGGCGCGGAGGGTTATGCACATGAACATTTTCATTCGCAATGCAGCTATGTGGCAAGTGGAAAATTTCAAGTAACGGTGGATGGCAAAATGAAGCTATTGACTACCGGCGATGCCTTTTATGTTGAACCTGATCAAATGCACGGTGTTATTTGTATTGAAGAAGGCATGTTGATCGATTTCTTCAGCCCGATGCGAGAAGATTTTCTTCAAAAATGAGCAATGCCATGCTCAATCCATGATTGAAAACAGGCTGTTATCCCTGAAACAGAGCAACTTTATATTAAAACATTCAGGCGGATTTACGATGGTAAACCCGCCTGAATGTTTTTTATTTCAACGTCTCTTTTTATGCTGTTGGAGCAGGAGCGTCGGGTTGAGCGTTGTTTGCATCGTTGGTGCCTTTGCGGCGTGCAAGCAGGTCGGCATAATATTTGCGGGCGGTGTTCAGCAGGTTGAGCACGCTCACAAATTGCTCCGAATGGAGTGCGTTAGCCATTGCCACTACGTATTTTGTCATTTCGGCATACGTTGCAAGCAGGTCTTTACGCAATAGTTTAGCATTATAGGTTTCGGTTGTTGCTCCTTCCACGAGGCGCCCTTCGAACAAGGTTTTGAAAGTGGCATTGTTGGTTTTCAATCGGGTTATAGGCCGTCCTACATTGAGAAAGGCCACTTTTTCGCTGTAATTGGCTCCTTCGAGTTCGGCGATTAGTTTGTCGATGTCGGTTGTTTCCGCACCATAAGGCAAATCTTCAATATCTTTATAGACATTTATCAGGTTCATAAGGCTTTTGGCAGCTTCTTGTTCGGCAATATCGTCGGAGTCAAGAAACAGTTTGACAGATTTTTTGAACTGACCGAAAGCTAAATCACGATTTTTGTCGGCCAAGGTGATTTTTTCTGTTTCATCGCTTTTCCTGATTTGTTTCAGGGCAGCTTTGAAGCTAATGTTTTTGTCGAATACGCCTATCAGGTAGTTTTTTAGAGGCTCATCGGTGATGAGCGTCGGATTGAGGGTGGCAATATTACTTTGATGAAGATCGATGAGTTGTGCGACTTCGAGCTGCGTAAGAGATGATACTTTCAGTGGTTCTAATGTCTGATTCATAATAAAATTCGATTAGGATTAATAATAGGTTACTATTGCGCTTATTCAATTTTTGATGTTTTTCTATTGATTATTTCAGCAGCCGGGCTGTCGACCAGAAATCTTTTCGGTTTGCTCCGTCAGCCGGGCTGACGACCAGAGCCCTTTTCGGT
>DAIDKM010000092.1 GCA_027450045.1 Paludibacter sp.
AATAAAAGGAAGATAGGCATTTCCCGCTTTAAACATGGTAACCACATCGGCGGTTTGCAAGCTTAACAAAAAATTGAGTTTACTCTTGGCATCTGCCAAATTTTGATTCACTGCGGCAGCATCGTCTGGCGATAAAGCTGCTGAAATTAGATTTTGAGCCATGGAAGTTGAGATTAAAAAATTAAATATTGAGAGTCAGGAGTCATTTTAGGTTTTTCCCCTTATGCGTCAAACTCTTTATTGGTGGTGGTTTCCATTTTACGTATCTTTATTTTCACTCAAGAAGCAAATATAGAAACATTATTTGATATAAGCAAACACAAAACAAGTGAATATTTCTCTTGCTTGGGCCTACATGTTGTTTGTGGAAATGCCATTTGGTTGGCATCAATTTTTTTCGTTCTTTTGTAAAAATATATCTGTATAGAATGCAATTTCGTCGCAACATCGAGAGTACTGACAAAGTCATGGCACCTTGTTTAGCGCAAATTTTGAACGAAGTAAGAAAATAACAAGATCGTTCTATTGAAATCAATAAATTTACCGGAAATGAAAACTGAAATTCACCAAAATGCACCATCGGGTGCGGTTTACGGCTTAGGATTGATTGGAGCCGCAATTTATTTCATATCACATGCCGCAGGCTTTTGGATGTGTGTGCTTGGATTTTTGAAAGCGATTGTTTGGCCTGTATTTTTGGTATATGAGGCATTCAAACATTTCGGAATGTAAGTGCGTCTAATAATTAGCCACGGCTTCACCTGAAGCGAAGCCGTGACTGCTTGAGACATAAAACTTAGTTTTTCCCGGTTGCCTGTAAATAAGCCACTCGTTTGGTTTTGTAGGCTGTTTGAGCATCGATCAGTTGATTTTGTGCTTGTTGCACCATGGCTTCGGCTTCGAGCATATCCGAGACATTCACGGTGCCGGCATGAAAATTATCCTGATTGATTTTCAGATTTTCTTCTGCTTGTTGAACGGTAACATTCGCCACACCAATTTGAGCATACGCCTCTACCAACTCATCCCACGCTTTTTGTATTTGCAGCGTCAGGAGTTCGGCATTGTTTTTCAGATCGTTGGCAGCAATCTGTTCCTGGATGTGTCGTTCCTTGATAGCATGCGAAGCCGCCCACCAATCAGTTAACGGTACTTTAACTGACACAAAAGCGAGGGTATTGAAATCTTTCATGGTCGAGAAGTTGTAATAGGCCTCACTTACCCCTACCCCAATCTCAGGCAAATAGGATCCGACTTTGATGCGTGTTTGCAACTTCTGTGCCTCCACGTTTTGTTGCAATAATTTATATTCCTGCCGATTGGGCAATGATTGTGCCGGATTGGCATACACGCTTTCAGGAGGTTCAATGGAATCGATATTTTGCGAAAAAGAGATGGACGCATCATACGGAATGCCAATATACTGACATAGCGCCATCTTGCTCAACGTGATGCCATGTTCTAATTTCAGCCGGTTCATGGCCAGTTCACTCTTTTTCAACGTCACCTTCATCACATCGTTCCGGTTGATCAATCCTGCATGAAAAGCATCGTCGGCCTGTTTATACAATGAATCGAGAAACGAAGCATAACGCTGCAAGGTTTTCATTTTTTCCTGTAACGAAACAACCTGCCAAAAAGATTCTTCGGTATGCAAGGTCACTTCGTTCAATGCTAATTTCGCTTTGGCTTGATTGACGGCAACACCGATTGCAGCCAGCTTGTTCCCGTTCACAATTCTTCCTCCGGCAAAGATGGGTTGTGTCAACGTGACAGCCGACACCAATCCTTTGTCAAAATAGTTCAGGTTCATACCCGGGAAATAAGCATATTGCGTAGCGTTTGCCAATGTTGACAGATTTCCATTGTACACCGGAAGATTACCACCCGGAATTGACATCTTCAACAATGGTTTGTCGGCCATGAACCCACCCATCGAAGCACTTACCGAAGGAAAATACTGGGTCAACGCACCGGCCTTCACCTGTTTTGCAGCTTGCACCTGAAGCGAAGCATCCTTCACCAATGAATTATTGGCAACAACCAACTGCTTGCATTGTTCTAAGGTGTATGATTTTTGAGCCTTCATGCTTCCCATGCCTGCCACAACCAATAACAAAGCAATCATCAACGGTTTGGCATACGGAATGGCAACGACACCTTCGGATTGAGGTTCATCAGGCATAACACGCTCATCATGTCGGTACATCCACCAATAAGCCACGGGCAAAATCAACACGACTAAGATCATGGAAGTCAATGTGCCAAAGAAAATGACGGCTCCCATCGGACTCCACAACAAACTATGACTGAGAATCATCGGGATAACACCCATCGAAGCTGCTGCCGATGTTAGAAAGATAGGCCGCATCCGGCGTTTGCCTGCATCCATTGCTGCATTCAACACAGTTTCGTTATGCTTGAAACGCAAACTTTCCGCGTAGTCGAGCATAATCATCCCGTTCCGTACAATGATGCCCACCAAACTTACAATTCCCAGGATGGAGGTAATGCTAAAGTCAAGACGTAATACCAAAACACCTAAAAAAGCGCCAAACAAACTCAATGCAGCCGAGCCAAACACCAGCAATGCCAGTTTAACCCGTTTGAAATGAAACATCAGGATTAAAAAGATGATCATCAAACTGGCTAACAATCCTTCAACGATTTGAGGCAACGTGGTGGCATCCGATTCGTGAGCGCCTCCGTAGCTCAACGTAATGCCATCAGGTAATTTTACCGTTTCAGCCACTTTCTTTACCTGATCAAATACATTATTGGTGTTCAAGCCGCGTGCCACATCGGCCATCACCGTTAACGTGGGAATCCCGTTGCGGCGCACCAATTGTCCTTGTGTCCACGAAGGTGTCACCGTGGCAATTTGACGTAATGGTACTGAAACACCCGGCAAAACTGAGTGAATATAGGTGTTATTCACATCCATAACATGCTGTTGACCCGGATTATCCGTCTTCAGCATCACGGAGACAGGATAATCCTTTTCCCAAATCGTGGTCATTGGCAATCCATTGAATCGCACCGCTAATTGTGACGAAACCATGGCTTGCGTAATCCCTAATTGATTGGCTGCTGTATTATTCAAATTAACCTGAGCAATGGGTTGTTGTGTTTCAAAATCGGTATGTACCCAACGTAACGAAGGAAGTGGGCGCATCTTTGCCAACAAACTATCACCTGTTTGAATCAGGTTTTTCTCATTATTCCCTGATAAACGGACTTCAATCATTGCCTGAACAGGTTCGAAATCAAGCTGTTTGAATCGCACATAGGCATTGGGAAAATAACGCGAATATTTATCGCTATAGGCATCCAGCAATTCCACCGTAGCTTCGTTCGAAGTCGTATTGACAATGAACTGAGCATAGTTTTTGGATGGAAAGTTAGGAGCATAGGCTGTTTGAAAACGGGGGGAACTCGTTCCGATAAAGGAAGTGATCGACTTCACCCGTTGATCCTTTCGAAGCATTTTTTCCAAACTATCGGCCACATAAGCGGTTTGTTGCAACGAACTTCCATCAGGCAAATAAATCTCAACAGCAAACTGGTTGCGCTCTGCCACCGGCATCAACCGTTGAGGGACAAACAAAAACAACACCAAACCTGCCACAATGGATAATCCACCAAACAGCAACGTGCGTTTGGGATGTGCAAAAGCACGGGACAAGAACTTCTCGTAAGTCGATTGAATCCATTTCAACGAATCAAACTTCTTCTTTTTCGTTTCAGGCGTTGCCGAAATAAATCCTTGTTTAATAAAATGAAATTGCAAATATGGAATCACCAACATCGCCACCAGCAATGACACGCCCAACGTGATGGTTACCGTCCAGGGAAACATCAACACAAAGTCTCTGAATTCACCTTTCAACGTCAGTAAAAATGGAAAGAAAGTGATACTTATGGCCAATGTCGCAGCAAAGATTGCTCCGAAGAATTCTTTGGCGCTGGCAATGGAAGCATACCAACGGGACATTCCCTGATCTAATTTTTGCATATAATCGTCCACGATCACCACCGAGTTATCGACAATCATTCCCAGCACCACAATCAAACCTGCCAACGTAACAGTGTTCAACTCCATGCCGAAAATATCCATGATACCCAACGAAATAAAAATGGTAATAGGGATGGACGAAGCCGCCACGGAAGCCACTCTCAACGGCAACAAAAGCATCGTGACCAAAATAACCGCTAAAATGGCAAACATGAATTCTTTTAAGAAAACAGTAATAGAATCGCTCACCACTTGAGGTTGATTCACAATTCGATGCATCGTTACACCCGGAGGCAAGCTTTTTTGAAATTCCTTGAGTACCTTTTCAACATCCTTGCCGTACTTCACGATATTGTGTCCAGGCAACATTTCCATCGAAACCAACAAACATTTATTCCCGTTGATTTGAATGTAACTGTCAGGTTGCGGATATTCCCGCACGACGCGAGCCACGTCTTTCAATCGAATAACAGCTCCGGTTGGATCACTATAAATGATTTGATTAGCAACATCCTGTTCTGTCTGATATTGCGAAACAACATGAATTGGAACATCCATATTCCCATTATCTACTTCACCGCCAACAGTTCGTAATCCTTGTGAAAACAACGTCGCAAAGAGCGTATTCGATGAAATACCGTATTTATCCAATTTGTTTTTATCCAGATAGACGGCAATTTGCTCTTTTTCCAATCCATAATGGCGCACGTTCGACACCGAAGGAATACGGCGCAACTGATCTTCCAACCGGTAGAGATACGTTTCCAAATCGCGGTAGCTCTTGGTTTTCGATTCGAGCGTAATCAACAATGCCGATGTGTCACCGAAATTATTGTCGGCCACCAATGCCAAGACACCTGATGGCAATTGTGCTTTGAAGTTATTCAATCCATAACTCAATTTCGACCAAAACTCATCACTATTGGTCACGTTATCGTTCAGCGTTACATAAATCACCATCAACCCATCGCGCGAATGCGAATAGGTTTTGGCTTTATTTACCTCCTTAAAACTAAATAAATAACGTTCCACTTGCGTGGTTAACTGTTGCTCCACTTCCGTTGCCGTGGCTCCGGGATAAACACCAACCACCAATCCTTGTCGAATGGTAAACGTGGGAAATTCCTGGCGTGGCATGTCATACAGAGCAAACACACCAATCAATATCAATATGGAAACGACGAGAAATACAATTTGTTTGTATTTCATGGCAGTTTCTACAACTCCAATTTTTCTTCGCATATCAGTGAATAATTTGTATCAATGATTGTTCGTCAATTTTTTGATTTCCTTCTGTAACCACGCCGTCGCCCGGTTGAAGTCCTGAAAGAACAGCCACATCACCATTTCCCACGGCTTCACCCACTTGCACAATTTGCTTGTGCACACTGCGTCCGTCTTTATTAACAACATAAACATAGGTATGGTTATTTGTATCAATCATCACCGAAGTTTGTGGTACGGTGATCATTGGCTGAGTTGCTTTAGGGGTAATCACCACATTACAAACCATCCCTGGTTTTAACTGTTCGTCTTTATTTTGCAAAGCAATTTTAATCGGATAGGTATGCGATAAAGGATCAGCTTCCACTCCTGCTTCAGTTACTTTTCCTGTGAATGATGCATTGTTTAATGCAGCAACGGTTACAGTGGCTTGTTGACCAAGTTGAATATTCGCTATCTGATTTTCAGGAATAGGCACAACGGCATTTACTTGCTCGATCTTTAGTAAACTAAACACTTGATAATCGGGCAATACATTCATGCCGGGTTCAACTGATTTCTTTCCAATCACGCCATGCGTGGGAGCAATTAATCTGCAATCGGACAGGGAATTTTTAGCAAGTTGGGCAGTAGAACGCGCTTGTTGCAAATCGCTTTCAATTTCTACCATCTTTATTTCAGGCAGGCTCCCTTTTTTGTACAATTCAGAAAGACGGTTATAGGCATCTTGCGCTTGTTTCTCTTTTGCCAACGCTATCTGGTAACTGCTTCGATAACTCTTCCCGTCTAATGTTGCTAAAACCATACCTTTGTTTACAGACTGACCTTCGGATACATACACAGCGGAAACCGTACCGGCGGTAGGAAAACTCAACGGAATAGCTATCGACTCACGAATGGTTCCCACATATTCCTGTCCCAGATTGATGGTAGAAAGTTGCACCGTCAACACCTTAACCGGCATAGGCCTTTGTTGATCAGACGTTGATGAATGTCCGCTACAGCCATATAGTAAACTCAAAGCAACGACAAGAGATGTCGCCGACAAATTCTTTTTTTTGATCATACTAAAATATCAATTAAAAATTATTGAATAGAAATATTACAGATTAAAAATAGCGAAGAAGGCATTGGCGCAACATCATGCAGTTGCCGTTTTAAACCCTTTAATGAATATATTGACTAACAATTTACTGCGCAAATCCCAACCCGGAACCGGTGTGTCAATAGCTAAATCAATCAAAATACTACGTGTGGCGCTGACAATAATATAGGCAATCAAATCGATCTCCTTTTCAATTTCCGGCATAAACTCTTTATTGTCAATACCTGATTGCAAAATGCTTTTTACAGTTTCGATGTCGTCTAAGTTCATTTTCTTGATCAGAACGCGAACTCGCGTAATATTATCATCAACAAATTCATTGCGTACAATGTTATAAAGGTTCACCTTTTCTTGTACCATTTTGATCGAAGTAAAAAAATAGGCTTCTAACTTCCCCTCGGCCGTCGATGATTCGGCAATGGCTTTTTGGGTTTCTGAGAAGACCTCGTGTGCTTCACGCCGTATCACTTCGTCAAAAATTTCTTCTTTACTTGTGTAATAATAATACAGTGTGCTTTTCCCACGACCAGAACGTTTTGCAATATCTTCCATGGCCGTTTTTCGTAAACCATACTGTTGAAACAACTTTTGTGCGGAGTTTAGAATCTCTTCGCGCACCTTATCTTCTTTTGTAACAGGTTCATTTTTCATTTTTCGACTATTTTCGTTTTTCAGTCCAAAAGTACAACCAAAAGAACTTAGTCTGCAAATTTTAGAAGTTAATAATCTGAAACCGAAATTTGGAACACTACCAAAACAGCAGACAATCGAGTAGGAAGAGAGCGATTAGTTCGCTCTCTGTCCTCTCACACCACCGTACGTACCGTTCGGTATACGGCG
>DAIDKM010000093.1 GCA_027450045.1 Paludibacter sp.
AACATTGCCTTGTGTGTCTAAGTTTATTTGTCGTGCTCGTTTCATCGTTATCATATTACGTTAGTTTACTCAATTTCATTCCATTAAAAGCTATTTTTGAAGGGAGGTTTGATAAATGGCATTCAACAATCCGTCTTTAGTCTTGTCGCAGGTTAGTTCCCAGAACATGATACCTCCCATATGATTCTCTTTGATATATTGCGTCTTCAACTGTACTGAACGGATATCATCGAATGTGCCGAAGGCATGTTTTTCACTGCTATAACAGTAGGGTGCTTGCGAGTTTTTATCCCAATAAAAAACAAACCCGTTTGCAGGACTGAAATACGAATCAAAATCACTGTAATTAACCATGTCTGTAAATTTACCCGATTGAAACAAACCATGGTTGGTATCGGGAACGCCCGTCCAGACGCGGGCATAAAAAGCGGCGCCAATAATCACTTTGTGCATATCAATATGGATTGAATCAAGGTAATGAATTGCATGATCAACCGACTCAGGCTGATTAGCTGACGAATAAAGGGGGGTGTGTAAGCCGGTCACTTTGCTGTATCCATTCACCAAATCGTACGACATTAAATTGACATAGGTTACCATCGGAACCACTTTATGCCAATCAATTGAATGGCGCAGGTACTCATCAAATCCACCGGCGGCAAAACTAATGATTTTTTTCTTCCCCAGTGCATGTCGTAGTCGCTTAATTAAATCCGTGAAGTTCTCTTTATCCTGAGGGGTAAACAAATGACCGGGATAGCCTTGGATGGCCGGATACTCCCAATCCAAATCAATGCCGTCCAGATCATATTCGTCAAGAATCTTTTTCGTGGATCGTGCAAACTGTTGGCGTCCTTTGGCTGTTGAAAAGGCTGCTGAACATGGTTCACATCCACCCCAGCCGCCCATCGAAACCATCACTTTCAAACGCGGATATTGATCCTTTAATGCTGCAAGATGTCGTAAAGTAACGCTATCTTTGGGGGAATCGACTGCCAATTGTGTCCCTCTCAGATGCAAAAAACTAAATATCAGATGCGTCAATTGATCAATACGGTAATGGTTGATCGTCGTCCCATCTCCGGTATAATAAGCCATGATAACAATGGGGGATTTGATATCGGCATTTTCATGCAACGCCCTTGCAGTTGACACATTCAACACAAAGCAAAATAACAGCAACGACAAAATAAATTTCTTCATACTGTGCATATTTTCTGAAGTTTAATTCTAATTTCAATAACTATCCTATGTAAATTACGTCTATTTGACTTTAATAAGTATAAAGGCATAATCCTAATGTTCCAGCATTGATTCAGGTAAGTCTTGTGGCGCACCTCCTTGTATACTATATTTCAATCGCAACGCATAACCTCCTCCGCCTTCTATAAAATCAAGGGCAAAAAGATGTTCTCCTTTTTGCAAAGCAATTTCCCCACTTCTCTCTATGGCACTGTGTAACCCGTCATTGTTCACCACCGTTTTGCCGTCAATATGCAAAACACTGCCATCATCCGACGTAAGATAAAAACTATAAATCCCTGTTTCCGGCACTTTAATATATCCTCGAAATTGCAAACCAAAAGCCGACGCTTTGATGTCATTTGGTACTTGAATGGAAGGAACTAAGTAAGTATGCTCAGACGAGAGATGTATCATGTTGCCTGTACTGTCAAATCTTCCAATATAATAAAAACATTGCAACCCATTACTGATTGTTCCGTTTATTGAAATGGATGGAGAATAGGTTTCTTTTTTATAATTCACCGTATAAGTGTCACCTCTGTTTCCTTTAGGTGTAAAAGCAACTAAGTGAATGGTTTCAGAACGGTTAATCTTTAAATGTTCAGGTAATAATGGGGATAATTGTGTTGGAGATGAATCATCTGTAGTATAATGCAAACTAAGATTCGGCAAAGGCTTTATGACAGTCAGTTCAGTACTATCTATGAACACATTATTATTCGCAAAGCCGGAAAGATCGGGTAACCGATAATGAATACGCATCAGATCCCAACGATGATAATGGCTGTTTAACCGTTCCAAATAAGAAACATAATCCGTAGGTTTATCTGTCCATGCAACTTCTGCCATTGCTGTCATTCGGGGCATAGTCATATAATCTGCTCGCTTTTCAGAAGGAATTCGCTCTGTCCATACACAAGCTTGAATACCAATGATATTTCTCTTTACCTGTATATCCAGACTATCAGGATACGGATTAAAATGATATACATTATACAATGAATTTTTATCAGGGAACGCATCGAAATATAATGGATTCCCAGGCGCCATGATGACTTTGTTCGCATTATTAGCTGCTTCTACAGGCCCTTTAGGAAGCCAGCTACGCCAATACATGATAATGGCACTCGAATCTATGCCTCCCTCTAAGATATCATCCCAACCTATCAATTGTTTGCCATGTGCATGAAAAAACACTTCCATCCGCTTAATAAAATAACTCTGCAGTTGATTTACGTTACTCAACCCTTCCTTTTGCATTAATGTTTTACATGCAAGACACGTAACCCAAGTAGACTTATCTACTTCATCGCCACCAATGTGTACATATTTTGAAGGGAAAAGAGCAAAAATTTCCTTATATACATTTTCTGCAAATTGAAAAGTACTTTTCTTACATGGACATAGAGGTTCCGAAAAAATTTGTCCATGACCCGCTTTCCCGGTACAACTCAGATATGGAAAAATTTTGATGGCTGCCATCATGTGGCCGGGCATATCCAATTCAGGAATGATTTCTATATATCTGGCTGCTGCATACCGGATAATATCCTTCATTTGTTTTTGAGTATAATATCCACCATATAATTTGTTTCCGTCACGATGAATAATATGGCTGGCATCAATTCTAAAATCCGGATTAGTTTTGGCTAGTCGCATGCAAGCAGAATCATGTGCGTCAAAGGTACGCCAAGCCCCTATTTTTGTCAATTCCGGATACTTTTTGATCTGGATACGCCAACCTTCGTCATCTGTAAGGTGAAGATGCAGCTTGTTGAGTTTATACAAAGCCATTCTGTCAATAAACTTCTTTAGATAAGCTACTGAAAAGAAATGTCGTACCACATCTAAATGCATACCACGCCAACCAAAGGCAGGATAATCTTCTATTTCGACTGCCGGAATTTTTAATTCGTTCATCTTATCCGAAATAGGGTTAGCTGGAGGCAATAACTGCATGATCGTTTCAATACCCCAAAACAAACCGGCAGACGTTCGAGCTGAAAGAATTATTTTAGAAGAAGTGATGGATAAATGATAACCTTCTTTATTTTGAATGGTATCATTTTTCCGTAAGATAATGCAATTAACTTTTGTAATTTTTGTTTTGTGTAATGCTATATCACTTACCGCCTGGACTGATTGAATCAAAAAATTAGCATCCTGACTGAAAGTTTGATCTTCTATATTAATTGAGGTTTTCGAATTAATAGTAAAATCTCCTTCTGCAGGAATCAGCTTAGCCGGATAGGGAATAATAGGATAGCGATCCGATATTGCTTTTGTTTGTCCTTTGACGCTCAAATTACATAAACAAAACAAACATACTATTATAAGTGCATACTTTAATTTTGATATATAAAATTTTTCCATGCTCTTTTCATTTTAATACTCACTTTTAATATGTTCAGTTTCATGGACAGCAATCCCCTTGATAGCAATAGATACTGTATGGCGACCTACTTAAATCTTATCTTCTTTGTTATTGCGGAGTCAAACATTTGAATACGTTTATGCCCTATTGATTGCCCGTTAGCCATTTCTTTCCAACAATGATCAACCCACGCTTTAATGGAATAACTGAGTATGTTTCTCCCTTCGATTGGTCTTCCTCTATAATTACCCCGCTCACCTTTCTACACATAGGAAAGACAAATTGAACAACTCGTTTGTGACAATTCTCAGCTTGGGCTGTATGTTGAATAATTAATTTATTCTTTTACCAAAATCGGGAAACAGGATGGAATCGGATTTAGGTATTTTCCCACTGATATCAACCTCCATGCCTATAAGCATGTTGGTATTACGACCAACACTTACTTATTAACTAATTCATCAACCGTACGCAATTTCGAATCCTCTCCGGCTTTCCATAGTCATCCTCCATTTCAAGCGCTATGATTTCTAATCGGGAAATCTGATTAAGATGGATAAAAATATTACCCATTCGGATCGCCATAAATCCCATCAATGTTAGTTGCTCCATCCAATAATGTCGTCCATTGGTTTTATGCTTTGCTACTAACTAAAGAATATCGTAGTGGCCTCTTTCGCTGCCCTTATCAACTAATCAATATTTAATTCTGTTAAATGTATTCACATTGAAACACTTGCATTATTGCTATAATCAAACGTATTGAGTGTTTAAATATTGATACCAGGTAATGATACTTCTATTTCAGAATTTGTCCAACCAAGTTGTTCTTATCTCGAAAAAACTATTGTTTGACAATTACTATTGGTATACATACTTCAAAATATAAATTTTCGTATGCTTTTATTATTAACAGGAGCCACCCAAAATTGGATGACTCCTGTCTAAATTACTTTTATTATTGTTGTTGTGCCCACCATAAAGGAGTAGACACGGCATCAGGGCCCCCAAGCAATTGTAATGCACTTTGATATCCTTTTGGATTGCTATTAGAAAGACTCGATGGATAATCGATACGTTGTGGAAAGTTCTTTATACTCGAAGTCATGTAATTACTTTGCGTCAAATTAGGCAATGTAATGATTGGTTTCTGTACTGCCGGATTTTCAAAAAAAGGCAATCCCAAGCGTCGTTGATCTGACCAAGCTTCTAATGGTAACCACGGCATTTCCGCAATATACTTTTGCGTAATGATTTTTGTCAAATGATCATTTTTTATAGTCCCATTCATATAAAGATTATTGGTGGGATAAGTGAATGTATATGATTCAATTTGGTTGGTATAACCATTTAAGCATTGCATTTGGACTGTTGACGGTGGTTCTGTGGTATTATCCCAATTGACACACGTTCCATCACGGTTATAATCATTAGAAGCTAAATATGCAGCAGCACTACCTAACCCAAAATAATCAAAACTAGCTTGAATCCCATTTTGGTAGGCTGTTTTTGCATCTATGCCACTTGTATTCCAACCTCTTACAGCGCCTTCAGCAAGCAGAAAATAAGTTTCTGAGGCTGCAAAGAACACACGATGACTGGTACCATTACGATAAGGCATTGCTAACCCTGGACAAGTACCAGGATAAGAATAAAAATTACCATTATTGTATTTATTCAAATCACCCCATTCCCCACTGGTAGTTCCATTCCATGTAAAAGCACGATCTACATTAATATTGCTACTGTTTACGCCAGGTATTGGATCCAAAATTCCAATAGTATCTTCAGCATAGGGCCCCCATGTTGGATAGTTACAAAAATTGGGGTTAGAAAAATCACCCGGAATATAAAAAGTTTTCAAAGCGCGAGGGTCTAAGGCATAAGGTAATCCGTCGAAACTAAATCCTTTTGAAGGATCATTGGTGTATTGTGGCAAATGCTTATCATACTTGATACCCATCCAATTGGCTGGTTTCACATGTGGAGCAGCCGCAGCATCAACTTGAGATGCAGTTGGAATACCTCCCAATCCAAAATAGATATTGAATTGCGTTTCTGAGAGTGATTGAATATCCCATTGACGAGTCATAACCCCTGTCAAAGGATCCCATCCATTATCTTCTACTACTTGGAAAATATCAGAGGCTTGAGTAATAAGTGGCAACTTGGCAGCAGCCTCAAACTCAGCTTTTGCTTTAGCCGGATCTACTTGTGAAAGCCTCATTGCCAAACGTAAACGCATCGAATCACCATACTTAACCCATTCAGCATAATTAAATCCATAAGCCTTATCCAATCCGGCATCAGAAGGTTTAGCCGTAACCGTTAAATCCATTTTAGAAGTAGCATCATCCAATTCTGATAATGCGTAATAATAGATATCCTTTACGCTCGAGAAACTGGGAGTAACTCCTTGAAAAGCGCCAATAAGTGGAAGTGGGCCAAACAAATCAGTTGCTTCACTCATTAAATACGCTCTCCAGATTCGTGCCATTTGAACTACATTGTTCGTGTATTGATCTGCAGTACCGGCTTTAATTTGAGCTTCGCCAATAGTAATAGCATTCGTTGCATTATCAAGCCATCCTGATACATAAGAATAATATTGGCTTGACCAATCGTCAGTATTATAATCACACGTAATACCACTCGTGCCATATTCATCGCCTTCCTGGTGAGCAGCTACTTTCCAATAAAGCACAAAAGCACGTTCCGCAATATTCGGATCTTGTTGTGCACCTACAATGGCATTATTCAAAAAATATTCCGCTTTTACTTGACTGGTATTAGCAGCAAGTGGATCAACATTTATCTGCTGAAAATCAGAGCAAGATGCAACGACAAATAAAACAGTTGCAAGCGCTATAGATTTAAGTATTCTGTATTTTTTCATAACATGAAAATTTTAACCTGTAAATAATTAGAAACCAAATGTTACATTAAATGTATATGTACGTAATGTTGGCTGAGATGCATTCTCAAAACCTGTAGCATTCGTCGAAGTGGCAAACACGGCTTCTGGATCTACTCCATGCATTTTACTGTACAGCATTACAACATTGTTACAAGAAGCTGAAAGACGTATTGCTTGAAATGGAGTATTTCGTAATATGTTTTTATTAAAATCGTAGCTCAATTCTACGTTCCTAATTCTAAAATTTGTTGCGTCATATACGTTAGCCTCATCAATGCCTAAGTTTCCACTTGATGCAATTCCTTTTGTCCAATAATCTTGAACTGTTACTTTAGTAGCATTTGGTGTATATCCTCCATTTGCATCAGAAGTGACTCCTGGTACTATAAAATCCTGACGTTGTCCATTGGGTGCAGTTACTGCAGCGACACCTGCCATTTGTAGATTGAAATTTGTTGCCGAATACATCTTACCTCCAAAACGCATATCAAACATCATACTTAATCGGAATCCTTTATAACCCCATGATGAAGTAATACTCCAGAGCGCATT
>DAIDKM010000094.1 GCA_027450045.1 Paludibacter sp.
TTATTTGCTTTCATTGCGATAAAGCCCTGCTTCATGTCAGACAATACACTCATCTTCTCATTGGTTTGCGGAATGTCCGGAATTATAACAAATAGGAGGCAAACTATCGCAAAAGCGGCTCCCAGTATATCCACAATCATAATGGAGGAAATAGGTAGAAATGACATAAGCGCAGCACCCAGCACAGGCCCCATCATGTTGGATATTGATTGGATCATATTTCCCCAGCCCCCTGCTTTGGTCAACATATCTGCTGGCACAAACATGGGTATTGCCGCTTGCATAGCTGGACCGTGAAAGGTATTCCCCAATCCACGCAAAAATAAAACAATGTAGATAAACCAAATAGGGGGTGTTTCCACAAGTAAAAATGCTGCGCCAAGGATGATGCTGGATACAGCTACCAGACCGTCAGCTAAAATCATTACTGTTCGGCGGTTGTATCGGTCGATCCACACACCGGCAAAGGGTCCGATTAACATATTGGGGAGAAAGGCAACTAAGGATGCAATCGTCAAGGTTATTGCGGATTCAGTCTGGATGGTCAGCCACCAGATAACAGCGAACTGCACTGCGGCAGAACCCAAGATTGAAAAAGCCTGCCCTGTGTATATTACAGCAAATTGTTTCTTCCAATTCTTTATTCTGTTCATTATAGAAATCTCCTTATATAAAATTAAAAACGAACAACTGCCTAAGGCGTTGTTCGTGCAGAAAGACATAATTTTACAAGGAGATCTTCAAAAGCGAGGATATACTCATGTAAATATGTCTTTAAGCACAACAAATAAACCCTAAAAAGGGCAGTGCTTAAAAACTAAATTACATGAATATCAAATACATATTTCTACCCCGCTTTCACTTTAAATTATACTATAATTTAACTGCAACCTCAAGATATGAAACGGATTATGTTCTGCTCAATTTCTCAATAGCATCTTCTTCGGAAGACACAAAGAAGATATCTCTTCCTTTATTGCTTTCATATATAAAATCTTTCAGCGGCTTGCTTGTATAGCCGGAAAAGTCGCCAACAATCGCAAACTTAAACTGGTAATTGATAAACTTTTGTAAAATTTCACCGGCAATCCTCGTACTCAAAACAAAAAAGTCCGGGGTCAACGCATCTTTGTTCAATATAATGGAATGGCTTCCTGTTTCATAATTTACAGACATCATGAAATCCAGTGCGGACTGCACATCTGAAATACAAACCTCATCGCTGTTTACAATAGCTATTTCATTGCCGTTAGCCGTAATCTTCTTTATATCCATGATTGAATTATCTCCTAAAAAGTGTGATTTATTGCGCTATCATAACAGGTTACTTGATTTCCTTTATTTTTGTCAGATCATCACTGCATAGGATTTCAAGATTCTCGAAAACCTTTTGAGCAGACCAATCCCACCACTTCAATTCCAGCAGATAGCGGATGAGGTCGTCATCAAACCGCTTCCGAATGATTCTGATTGGATTGCCTCCGGCGATATAATAAGGTGGTATGTCCTTTGTTACAACGGAATTAGCTGCAATGATCGCCCCATCCCCAATATGCACTCCGGGCATAATCGTGACACTCTGCCCAATCCACACATCATTTCCGACAACGGTATCACCTTTGAACGGTAGTTCTTCCAGCGTCGGTGTCACCTTTTCCCAACCGTGGCCCATGATGTTAAATGGGTATGTGGTGATACTGCACATCCTGTGATTGGCACCGTTCATTACAAACTCGATACCTTTGGCAATGGCGCAGAATTTTCCGATTATGAGTTTGTCGCCTAAAAACTCGTAATGATGCGTCACGTGCTCTTCAAACCGCCCCGCTCCGTTATTGTCGTCGTAATACGTGTAATCGCCGACGATGATATTAGGGCGGGTGATAATATTCTTGATGTAGCATACGCTCTTTATCTTTTCATTTGGATAAATGGCGTTTGGGTCGGGACCATACTGCATACAGGATTCCTCCTTGAAACGGGATTTTATAATTCATATTCTATCATCTTAAGCCAATTCGTGACTTCTTCCGATGTGACAGTACCAGTTACAGCAATACCGGGTAGTATTTTCGACTTCGGGCACTCTTTTGCTATATCATTTGCAATTTGGCCGAATCCTCCACCACCGTGTGTGCAAAAGGGTATGATTGTTTTACCCGTAAAATCATTCAGTCTAAGGAAACTCATAACTGGCGGAGCTAAAGTTTTGAACCAGTTGGGTGATCCTATAAATATTGCTTGATAATCGTCTATTGATTCATTTCCAGATATTAATTTTGGACAAAAGCCTCGAGAAATCTGATTTCTTACTTCTTTAGCAGCAGTATTATATTCAAAGGAATAATTCGTATCGGGAATCAATTCTCTTAATGTTCCACCTGTTTGTACTGCTATTTCCAATGCTAAATTCGCCGTATTATGAAAAAGTGAATAATAAACAATCAGTATATTATTCATTTATGTTACTCCCTTTCGGACATTAAAATTATCAATAGTGTTCAATCTAATGTGACTTATTCACCGTTATTCACCGAAGTGCAATAGAATATCCCGAGCGGATTGTTCCGGCGTCAGCTCTGAGTTGTCCAGCCAGAATCCGAGTCTTGGGGTTTTTCTCATGAAATCCGCATGCAGAGCTTCTAGTGAAAAACCGGTATAGCCAGTTTTCCCTCGCATCTTTTCACGCCTTTTTACTGTCTCCACATCCGGACACAACACTGTTACATGAACAGGGTAATTCTCTAGCATCTTCAACATGCGGGGCAGTTCCTCACCGTAATAATTGTCCTGCAAAACAACGGAAAAACCGCTGTCATAATAGGTTTTTGCCGTTTCAGCTGCCAAGCGGTAACGCAGATGCAGTTGTCGGATAGCTTCTTCGGAGGGCTGTACGGACATGTCAGCCCGTCCGGCAACAATCATTTTACGAAATATATCGCCCCGCAGATGCACTCCTTTTTCCATTTTTAAGGCAAGCAATTGAGCGACTGTAGATTTTCCGGACGCCATAACCCCGGTGATTAAATAGATTGCTCTCTTCAGCGCTTCAAGATTTTTCAGATCGATATGATCAACTTCTCTCAATTCATATCCACTATGAAAAATTTTCTGAGCCTCTGCCGAAATACATGGAATCACTCTACCTTCAAATATTGAAGAAGAAAACCATTTTGCTTCAAAATGATACCAGCCGCCTTGCAGATCAGCCTGCCTGGCACTTCCATCTTCATCTATTATTAAAGGGTGTATATCTATATAGCCAAGTTCCGGGTGATGCAGCTCAATGCGTGCAGGACTCCAATCAGTCGTGATTTTATATCCCTTATCTTTTAGTGCAGCCAATAAGGTTTCCTCAGATTCCCCATCGAAATCAACGTCTATATCTCTATGATCCCTATTTTGCTTTTCGGTCAGGATATCAACACCCCAACCACCATCAATCCAATATTTTATATTTAAATCTTCTAACAGATTTAAAACATCAAATAGGTTTTCTTTACTTGTTGTTTCATTGTTATTCATAAAATCTCCTTTCCCAAAGGTTTTTTTATTGTTAATTTTAGGCATACAAAACCTACATATAAATAGGCATTTGTAAGGTAAGCTGTTCTTTTCAACACATGACATGCAGTAATTCACATTCTTGTTTGAGATAACGAAGTGATTGGTTCATATCATCCTGTGTGAGCTTGTCAAACAGGATGCTTTCGACAAACTCATGGATATCTTCCAATCTGCGCCGCAGCCTGTAAAAACGCATCGCCTCGACATTAATCTGATAGTCCTTGTGTGTGGTTTGGTAAATGGACATGAAATCCTCCCATGCGTAATCAAAAAAGAATGTTCCGGTAAATGAAAAGAGGTCGGCTTCAACAGGTGCAAGCTTCAATCCCTCCCAATCAATAAGGATAAGGTTTTTAGATTGTATCAGATTCCAGCCGTGAAGATCTGTATGGCACATGACATAACGCATTTTAGAATTTTGCAGTAAGAGACCCATGCTTTGAAGCGATTCTGTCGCTTGGGCAAGTAATGTCATATAGGGTTTTAGTACCTCTTGTAAGGAAGCGGAAGCATGTATATTCCCAAGCCGATTGGACAAAGTCGTACAAAATGAAACATCAAAGGTTTCAATTAAGCTGTTTGTCGATGCAGGTATTTCAGCACCATGAAAATGCAGTTCGGAAATTATTTGCGCAACTTCCCGTATTTGCTCCGGCTTCAATTTTTCATCGCATATGGTTGAGCCTTCTATAAAGGGAAATACCATGTATAAAAAAGATGAATCTTCCTTTTTATAAGTTCTATCTCTGGTTAGAATCGGTGCGGTCATTTTCTTTTGAAGTTTTGTGTTCTCATGTAACCACAGAACGACCGGCATATAGCTGTCGATTCGCGCAATCCAGTTTCTTGTGGAGGGCTTATGCTTGTCATAAACTTTCAAAAAATAATCGCCACACTCAGAATGAACTTTCCATGCAGATGCTGACCAGCCCGCAGGAATCTGCTGTAATGACTGCACTTGTATTCCATATTCATTATAAAGCATTTGTTCCATACTGTTATACATTGTAAATACCTCGTTTTAATTGTATGATAAGTTTCTATTTATCCCTAATAAGTTTACCCGTTCCAAATAGGTTTTCTTTACTTGTTGTTTCATTGTTATTCATAAAATTTCTTTTCCCAAATAACTTTTTGTTGTTGAAAAAATTCCCATTTCCATACTATACTGCAAAGTGTTTTATCCTAACGTTATATTCCAATTTATTGTTACAACAATCAACTATTACTTTTCCCTACCTTATCCGCCTTTCGTGGAAGAACGAACAGGGCACTTATCAGCGTAAGTATGAGGAGTGCGATTCCGGATACAAAAAACCACAACGATACTCCGCGATTTTCGGTAATTGGGCCTGCTATGAGCAATCCCAAAGGCATAGTAGCTGAGCTGAGGCTTCCAATTAAGGAAAAGGCACGCCCCATTCGTTCAGGCGGGATGGTTTCCTGCATATAGGCGATATAGGGGATATTATACAAGTTGCTGCTTGCCCCAAGTAGTGTGCATAATGCTGCAAATATCCAAAACCAGAACATCTCTGCAGGCAATAGACCGCAGAGCAACGAGGATGTTCCCATACCTAAAAGTCCCAGATGAATAACTGGAAATTTATTTCTGATGGTACCGAATTTCCCAAGGATTATCGCGCAGAGCATCATCCCGCCTGCGTAACCGAAGTTGACCATACTCGCATGCCATGCGTCAGCTTTGAAGTAATCACTTGTCATAAGCGGATAGTAGGTGGATAAAGGTGCGTAAAACACCATACCGAGCAGGGTGGCCGCCGTCACGATAAAGAGTTTTTTATCCTGCCATATGGCTGCCGCACCTTCCTTCATTTCATGGAAAAAATGCGGAATTTGTTGTGTTTTCCTCTCCGGATCAGGTATTTTTACAAGTGCTACAGTAGCACTGGCTACAAGCGCGCCTGCCAAATCAGACAATAAAATGATCCAAAGGGGTAGGGAAGCATACATGGCTGCGCCAAGTACAGGCCCCAGCAGGAAAGCACCCGACTGCATAAACTGACTCCATCCGTTGGCACGCACCAGCTCCTGTTGCGGCACCAGCATGGGTACCGCTGCCTGGATGGCTGGACTGTGAAAAACATTGCCTATAGCTCTAATACCCAGCACCACACAAACCGACCAATAGGGTGGCGTATCAAACAAAAATACCAGAGCAAAAACAAGGGCTACTAATCCAATGAAAAGGTCTGCTGCTATGATGACGGTTTTACGGCTAAGTCGGTCAACCCATACTCCCACAAAAGGACCGAGAATAAGCTGAGGTAAAAAGGCGAACACGCCCGCGATGGACATCATAATAGGGGATCCCGTTTCACTTGCCAGCCACCATATTAGAGAAAACTGCACAGCGGCGCTG
Source organism: Paludibacter sp. (assembly GCA_027450045.1). Classification (GTDB taxonomy): domain Bacteria; phylum Bacteroidota; class Bacteroidia; order Bacteroidales; family Paludibacteraceae; genus Microbacter. The sequence continues at coordinate 5,951 of DAIDKM010000094.1, forward strand.
CCTATCAGCGACACTGTCTGCCCTCCGGCAATGGTAAGAAAGTTTCGTTTCCAATTATTTTGACTATATTGATTCACAAATATTTTCTCCTTATCCAACCTGACCACACAACCCTGTAAAAATCAAAAAAACATCAAAACCGATACTCGTAAACTTCTGACATCTAACCTGACCCCTCAAACTGTTAGCAATAGAGAATACAAGATCGACTTCTTTGCTGACATTAATGCTGGCGTCATCCATCACAACGTCGGTAATTCATTCTTTAGCCATTCTGAAGGCCTCCATATTAATAATCATTGATATCAATCCCGGCTTTAAGCAGCCTTGCGTAGCGCTCGTTAGACATAACAACCACGATGGGCTTGCCATTCTTGAGAACGAATGCAGTTTTATCTCCGTCAGCTATTGCGGTCAGTATCTTGGATGACTGACCTTTCAAGAAATCACCAATATTGTGATGTTCCATCGGTTCTATCGGTTTTTTGTCTGGCACTTTCAGCCCCTCCTTCATCGTGCATAGTCATACATATAATATTTTATCACAGAGTAATTACAATTGGAATGCCTTTTTCAATGTCTTTTTATGAGCAAATTGCAACTCAGTGCATATAATGGTTTAAAATCTTCGTAAAAAAAGATTCACATGGCGTGTGAGTTTTAGGCGGCGGTAGTGTGGCGGTAAC
>DAIDKM010000095.1 GCA_027450045.1 Paludibacter sp.
ATGAAATATTTTTCGGGTTTGAATATCCACTTAGTCATAATGCCGAGAAAGGCAATGAGGCAATATCTTTTATAACAAGGACTACTCCATTGGTTCCTCACTCGCCAATAAGTTATTCTACGGCATGGGGAGTATCCCCCAAGGGTCAAATGCGCAGAGCATTTTTATATTACATTGAGCGGGAGCGAGCTGTGCCGTATCGGCAATTTTTGCATTACAATTCATGGTTTGATTCTTATGGAGCGAAACTGAATGAAACGGAGTGTATGAGAGTAATACAAGCATACGCTGACAGTTTAATAGAGAAACGGCATACCTCCATGCAGGCTTTTTTGTTTGATGACGGGTGGGATAATAACAAGACGCTATGGAAGTTTAACAGCGGATTCCCTGACGGATTTTCCAATATGGAAACGTTAGCCAAGAAATATCATTCGAGCTTAGGGGTTTGGATGTCTCCCTTTGGAGGTTACGGAGAAGACAAAGAACAAAGGATTAAATACGGATTAGCTCAGAAGCCTCCTTTTGAGATCAATGCAAATGGATTTTCATTAGCAGGACCGGTTTATTTCAAGCGGGTTAGTCAGGTTATGGAAAACTTCGTCAAACAGTATGAAATTTCCATTTTTAAGATCGATGGTGTTGGACAAGGCGATAATGCTATTGGGTCAGATCTGTTTTACGAAAGTGATATAAAAGCGCTGCTTAATTTGGTGGATTCGGTTAGGAAGGTTTCTCCATCGATCTATTTTAGCTTGACGACAGGCACATGGGCTTCTCCTTATTGGTTATATTATGGAGATGCGATCTGGCGAAGTGGAGGCGACACCGGATTTGCAGGTACTGGATCAAAAAGACAGCAATGGATTACTTATCGGGATGGGGAAGCCTATCGTAACATTGTGCAGAAAGGGCCTCTTTATCCGATCAATTCCCTGATGTATCACGGAATATGTATTGCAGATCATGGTCGACCGGCAACCTTTGATATGAAAGATCAGGATATATCGGATGATATATGGTCCTTCTTTTCCAGTGGCACTGGATTGCAGGAATTATATATCAATCCCCATAAACTTTCATCCAAGAATTGGGATGTACTATCGCATGCCATCCAATGGGCAAGAGTAAATGCAAAAACGCTGGTTGATGTACACTGGATAGGAGGAGATCCTGAAAAAGGAGAAGTATATGGGCGGGCAGCGTGGTCACCGGAGAAAGGAATCATCAGTTTAAGAAATCCAACGGGAGAGGTCAAACATTTTCATGTAGATGTTTTGAAAATGCTTGAGATCCCGAAAGGGTATTCTCCGGTTTATACTTTCCATAATCCGCGTTTTTTCAGAAACGCCAAGCCTGATTCCTTCAACGAGGTAAAAGAGTTTGATGTAACGTTGCAACCATACCAAGTGAAGATTCTGGAAGGAAATCCCGTAAAATAATTCTCTTAGAATAATTATAATCATCATATCCCTTTATTTTATCACACATGAAACATTCTTTTTTAGTTCTCTGCTTTGCAGTTTCTTTTTTCCATTTAGCTGCAAACAAACAGTTTCATTCTTTCACTTTTTCAAAAGATCAGTTTTTAATGGATGGTAAGCCGATAGAGCTTATCAGCGGTGAGATAGATCCTGCGCGTGTTCCCGAGATATATTGGGAGAATCGAATTGAAATGGCAAAAGCGATGGGATGTAACGCCATCTCGATGTATGTGTATTGGAACTATCAGGAGCCTGCGCCAGGGCATTTTGATTTTACCACAGGCAACCGGGATATTGCCCGCTTTATCCGTATTTGTCAGAAGGAAGGGATGTGGGTTTTACTTCGCCCCGGTCCTTATGTGTGTGCAGAGTGGGACTTTGGAGGATTACCGCCCTATTTGCTGAAGATTCCGGATATCAAGGTACGCTGTAGTGATCCTCGTTATTTACAAGCCGTTCAACGGTATGTTATTGCTTTAAGCAATCAGATAAGGCCGCTTTTGTGTACCCATGGAGGCCCTATCGTCATGGTGCAAATAGAAAATGAATACGGCAGTTACGGAGATGACAAATCTTATTTGAATCTATTGAAACGGTATTGGGAACAGAATGGGATTGATGTTCCGTTTTACACGGCGGATGGGCCTTCCATCGCGATGTTGACAGACGGAAACATCAAAGGAGCAATCATTGGATTAGATAGCGGGAGTAATGATGGAGACTTTGCCGTGGCCAAGAAGATCAATCCGGACGTTCCTTCATTCAGTAGTGAGACTTATCCGGGATGGTTAACCCATTGGGGAGAAAACTATGCAAAAACAGACACAACGGGTTTATTGAACCAGATCAAATACTTGCTTGAGAACAGGAAGTCGTTCAGTTTGTACGTGGTTCACGGCGGGACGAGCTTTGGATTCACGGCAGGAGCGAATGCCTCTTCGCCTACATCCTTTCAACCTGATATTACCAGCTATGATTATGACGCTCCCATCAACGAACAAGGGCAACCTACCCCTAAATATTTTGCTTTGCGCAGATTAATCGGTCAATATGTACCCTATAAAATACCCGCAGTTCCAAAAGCGCCGAAAGTCATTGATATCCCTGCTTTTCAAATGTATCCAATGACAAGCATTTGGAATAATCTTCCCGATCCTATATATTCTCCGCAACCCAAACCGATGGAAATGTTTAATCAATGGGAAGGATTGATTGATTACCGGACAAAGTTGATTGGACAACTCAGTGGTTATTTAACCATAACAGAGCCGCATGATTTTGCTTTGGTTTTATTAAACGGTCATCTGGTGGATACTATTTACAGAAATGGAGGGAACTGGACAGTACGACTTCCCAAAAGTGATGCAAAAGAACCGGTTCTTGATATATTGGTAGAAGCGATGGGTCGCATCAACTATGGGCCTTACCTGATAGATCGCAAAGGAATAACTGATCGAGTTACCCTCAATGGGATCACCCTTATGAATTGGGACGTTTATCCGATGTCTCTAAACAGGGAATTTATTACAAACCTGAAACAAGACACAACTCATTTTCATGATGGCGCTTTTTTTCAAGGGACATTTACCTTGTCCAAAGTGGCAGATACCTATTTGGATATGAGTAACTATGGAAAAGGCGTTGTGTGGGTTAATGGGCATAACCTGGGGCGGTTTTGGCAGATAGGGCCACAAAAACATTTGTATTGTCCGGCAAACTTTTTACAGACGGGGGTAAATAAAGTTATTGTATTGGATTTGTTACAATCTAAAGCTTATCCTATTGAAGGTGTAAAAACACTACAGTGAAATACATTAAAAAATAGGTGTGTTAATACAAAAGGATGAATTATCCTTTCCCCCGAATTGTGTATCTTTGTTCTTTGATTAAATAGGGTATAATTGCTCTTTATTATTGCGATGCAGTGACATTCATCTCTCTAAAAATGACAATAAAGATTCTGTTTCGTCTTAAAGTTGGAATTGTTGCTGATTATAAACGCCCTATTTAACAACAAAATTTGCGCATTTCGTAAATCATGATAAAAAATTTTATCTCAGAATTAGAATCAGGGAATAAGAATGCTCTTTACTTGAGAAATATTATTGAGCATCTTATTCTGAAGGGAGACTTGTCGATTTCTGATATTGCAAAAGAAATGGACATGAGCGTGCCTACTATAACCAAGTTGATTGGAAGATTGATTGATGAGGGTTATGTCTTGGATTATGGAAAACAAGAAACAAGCGGAGGAAGGCGTCCCAATGTTTACGGATTGAATCCCGAAGCTTGTTATTTTGTTGGGGTCGATATTCGCCATTTCAGTATTCATATTGCCTTGGCAAACTTTAAGGGTGAGGTCATTAAAACCAAACGGAATATCCCTTTCGTTTTAGAAAACACGCACCAATGCCTCGATCAATTATGCTTCATTATTTCCTCTTTTATAGATAAACTCACTATTGCAAAAGAAAAGATTAAGAATGTTGCAATAAACATCTCAGGACGTGTTAATTCAGAATCAGGTTATAGTTATAGCTTTTTTTATTTTGACGAGAAGCCAATGGCTCAAACTATTGAAGAAAAGCTTGGCTATACGGTAAGTGTTGATAATGATTCACGGGCAATGGCGTATGGTGAGTATATGTGTGACACCAAAGGAGAAAAAAACATGTTATTCATCAATGTGAGTTGGGGGTTAGGGATAGGAATGATCCTCAACGGGCAACTTTATTACGGGAAATCCGGTTTCTCAGGTGAGTTTGGCCATTACCCTGCTGCTGATAATGAAATACTGTGTCATTGTGGGAAGAAGGGATGTTTGGAAACAGAGGCGTCAGGGCAGGCTATATATCGAATGATGAAGGAGAAGATAGAAAATGGTTCTAGTACGAGTGTTGAAGAGAAATTCAGACAAAACATAGTAACAATGGACGATATCGTTCATGCAACACTCCATGACGATGTTTTATCAATTGAATCGATGGAGCATGTTGGATCCTACTTAGGGAAGCATTTAGCCGGATTAATTAATATCTTCAACCCTGAATTGGTTGTAATTGGAGGTGATTTATCGGTTGTCGGTGATTATTTAGTATTACCTATTCGATCGGCTATTCGCAAGTATTCCCTTAATCTGGTCAACAAAGATACTATTGTGCGAGCAACAAAATTAGGTGATGATGTTGGTGTAATGGGGGCTTGTATGTTGGCACGAAGCAAAATGCTTAAATTGATTTAACCTATCTTTTACGCTCAATTCTCTCATCTCTTTTCTCTATCTAAAAACGTTGAGTCTAAATCGTTTTCAAATATACAATTTTCAATAGTTAAGGCCTACTGAAAAACGCTGAAAGCGTTTAATGTGATTAGCCTTCGGTGAACCCGGAGGATCATAAACAACAGAGGTTATCAACCCCGAAGCGGGTTGAATGTTATTAAAGAATTCATATTGAACCATTTTATGGTTCTTTCTTCTCTTCGGCATCTTTCCTCCCCCAATTGTATTGAGGGCTATTAAAATTAAATCCTTTCAGGATTTTGAAAGATGTTATTTAAAATGAGGTGCAAGGAAAATGAGGGGGTATGCTTGATTTGTTTGCGCTAACGTATATAAATAAGTTTATAATCTATTCTCATACTAATAGATGTCTTTTTTCAGCAGACCCTATTTATGGGAATGCAAGGTCTCTCTTTTCTGAATTTTTCAGTCATCCTTCTTTCCTGCAATTTCTCTGACTTGCTTCACTTCCGGTTTTTCGTGCACTTCCAACTTCCTGCTGATTACTGCTTGAGCAAATAATACTGATAAGGGGATAATGTAAGCGTGTTTCCCAGTGTCATCGTTGTATTGTTCGATATGTTTGTCCAAGCGCTGCTGATCAAAGCGGAAGGCACGTTGTACGTAACGGTTCTGTTGCGGGTGTTGACAAGAATCAAGACATGTTCGTTTTGGTATTGCTTTGCGAAAGCAACCACATCGGCATCGGCATAAGGGGTTAAATCTCCTTTTCGAAGCGCATCGGAGGAATTATAAAATGCCAGCAATTGTTTGTATGTTGCCAACATGTCCGGATTTTGTGTCCAGTTAATGGGTCTTTGCGTAGAGTAGGTGAGGGGATTTGAAACACCGACTTCCTGACCGCAGTAAAGCAAAGGAACGCCTTGCATACAGATGGTGATGACCGATGCGGCAATGGCTCCCTGTTTCCCGTTAAACAACTGGATGGGCGTAGCAGCATTCGATTCATCGTGATTGGTCGTAAAGCGTAACTTCCGTTTGTTTGCCGGCACGGTTGCATACTCGGCGGTATTAGTGGCAAAAAGAGTATCCGCGGCTTCGTTGTTGATAAACACATTCTTCAACGTAGCTAAGAACGCCCATGCATAATCCATTTGAAAGCCTGCGGCGAAATGATCGCTTCTATCGCCTTCGGCCAATAAGATCAGGTTGCGCCCCTGCATGTTTTGCAATGTATCAATGGCTTGTTGCCAAAAGTCGAAAGGGATGTAATCGGCTGCATCGCATCTGAATCCGTCAATGTTTGCAGTGAGCACCCAAAACTTCATAGCTTTAATCATTGCCGCGCGCATATCCATGTTGTTGTAATTCAAATCGGCAACATCGGTCCAGTTAGTGCCTGCAGGACTGATGATGTTGCCATTGGCATCTTGCGTGTACCACGATTTATTGCTGATCCACGGATTATCCCACGAAGTGTCATTCCCCACCCAATCGAGTATGACCGCAATGTTCCGGTTGTGAGCCTGCGTCACAAGGTTTCGTAAATCCTGCAAGGTTCCATAATTGGGGTTTACCTCCGTGTAGTTCATCACGCAGTAAGGAGACCCGAAAGATTTAAGTATTCCGATAGGGTAAATAGGCATCAGCCAAATCGTATTAATGCCTAATGCTTTGATGGAGTCTAAGCGCGCCGTGATTCCGTTCAGGTTTCCCGCACTGCTGAATGCGCCGACATTCACCTCGTACATGACAATATCCGCCGTGTTCGGCACTGCCTGAAAAGGCGTCCCATATTGTGCAGGATCCTGATTGCCCGTTAAGACAGGATTCGTCGCATTCTTGCAAGAGTAGGAAAAGAGCACCAGACTAACGATCAGTAGGTATTTTTTCATTCGTTTGTTTTG
>DAIDKM010000096.1 GCA_027450045.1 Paludibacter sp.
GAAATTTATAGAGGAAAAATTTTATCAAAAAGCCTTTGATCTTAGTTATGATCTAGGATACTTTATATGTTCTTTTATATCAGATTTAGAAGATGAGATTGTCTGGTTTATTTTTAAACTTGAGGAAAGACCTGACATAAATCAAACTGTTTATGTCATGGACTTTAATAGGAAAAAACCTGAAATAAAACATTTTGAAATTGCTGAAGGGCGGCGCCCTGCTATATGCTTAAGCTGGTATAAGTCTCAAATAGGATTCCTTGAATTAACAATCCCTCCCTCTTTGTTAGGCATTAACAATATGTTTGCCGAAATCCCTGTGAAAGTTTATATTCAAAGACACGCGTTACGCCGATTAGAAGAAAGAGTGGATTGTTTGTCAAAAAATGATTTGCATTCAACGCTGTTCACTTCGTTTTATGACCCGGAAGTGATTCCAATGGGTAAAAATCGGGCTTTAATTGCGTATCGTATTTTAAATTCAAAGGTGGGATACCTTGTGTCAGAATATATGGATGGAGCAATCCTTATCCATACCTTTCTGTTTATTACCAATAACGGAACCCCGGAAGGGAAAAAGCTGAATGAACTCACAGGATTGAGAAAACTGGATAAGAAATACTTGACATTGGATAAATTAAGCAGTTTTATTCGTAGCGATATTGGTAATAACGAAAAGCTGAGATCCCTTTTTGTAAACGCCGGATGTGGCTGCCTGCTGGAAATAGAAGAAACGGTACAAGCGATAGCCACCAAACATGCTGACAACTCGAATATTGAACTGATTCAAAAATACTTGAATTCAAATCAGGCAAACCTCCTTGAAGTTTACGAATGATTCATTCAAATATCTTCAATCGTTGCAATCAACCATCCGATACATTCATCTCATCGGGTGCAAATGGACAAGTAACTACAATTTTATTTCTTTATTATTCCTACGGATAAGTTTTCTGCCAAAAGGCATTATCTTTGTTTCGTCATTTTACGAAATACGAAATACAATTTGTCATGGCAGAAACAACTACGCTCTACACTGAGCAACAGATCCGGTTAGCTCGCTATGCAAAAGCGTTGAGTCATCCGGTTCGGGTTTATATCATGGAATATTTGATGAAAAATGCCAATCGCTGTTTTTACAGCGGCACCATTTCCGATGAGTTACCTATTGCCCGTTCCACCCTTTCGCAACACCTGAGTGAATTGAAAGACGCCGGCTTGATTAAAGGAGAAATCAGCGCACCTTACATTCGCTATTGCATCCATCAGGAGCATTGGGAAGAAGCAAAGCAGCTCTTTGCCGAACTTTTTGTGTAATCATTATTGTATGACAAGGTTTGTTTTCGGCAAACCATGAGAATAGAATCAGCATGTATAATTTATTAATTGAGATTTATGATTGAGATTAAAATCTTAGGAACCGGATGTCCTAAATGCAAAGCGTTGGAGAAACTGACACGCATCGTGGTGGAGAAGGCCGCTATTGAGGCCAATATTACGAAAGTAGAAAACATTGCCGATATCATGCGTTACAACGTTATGGTGACTCCGGCATTAGTGATTAATGAAAAGGTAATATTCAAAGGAAGAATTCCAACGATGAATGAATTGCAGCAGATATTGACTTCGTTATGAAGTAAGTCATTGCATTTATTTCAAGAGACGAACAAATTGATGCTACGATTCAAAAAATGACTCATTACGTGCATAAAAATAATAACTTACTCATTGCATTGGTCACCGGAGGCGTCATCGTTTGGCTGGTGATCTATCATTTTCTGCAACCAATGACCGATTGGTTTGTGGATTCATTGTTGGGAATGACACAGGGAACCAAACTCACCGATGCTGTGCGCTTCTTTGTGTTTGAATATCCCAAAGTGATGTTGCTGCTGTTGCTCATCATTTTCTTTGTCGGTATTATCCGAACCTTCTTCACTCCCGAAAGAACCCGCAAAGCATTGGAAGGACGAAGAACGTTTACCGGCAATGTGATGGCATCGTTGCTGGGCATTGTCACTCCCTTTTGTTCGTGTTCCGCCATTCCGTTGTTTCTGGGTTTTGTAGAGTCAGGTGTTCCATTAGGAGTTACTTTCTCTTTCTTAATTGCTTCCCCGATGATCAATGAGGTGGCGATAATTCTGTTATATGGGTTGTTCGGGTGGAAAACAGCGCTGATTTATGTAAGCACAGGGCTGATTATTGCCATGATTGCCGGCGCCATCATTGGTGTGCTAAAATTGGAGAAATGGGTGGAACCATGGGTGTTTGAAGTTCATTCGGAACAACAAGATGAAGCCGAAGAGCGGATATGTTTTTCTGCAAGAGCACAAATGGGATGGAGCGCCGTGAAAGAAATCATTGGTAAAGTATGGATTTACGTGGCGTTGGGCATTGCAATAGGAGCAGGAGCACACGGTTACGTTCCTCAGGGATTCATGGTGTCGCTGATGGGAAACAACACCTGGTATTCGGTGCCCTTGTCGGTGTTGATTGGTATTCCGTTGTATTCCAATGCAGCAGGCATTGTTCCCATTGTTTCGGTGTTGATTGAAAAAGGAGCATCGCTCGGAACCTCATTGGCTTTCATGATGTCGGTGATTGCACTATCTTTGCCGGAGATGATTATCCTGCGTAAAGTGTTGAAGTTGCCGCTTATCATGACGTTCGTCGGAGTGGTTGGCATCGGCATTATGATTGTGGGATACTTGTTTAACTGGATTTTTTAATCAGACGCTTTCAAAAAAAACATTGAGATGGAACATCATCATCACCACCACCATCATGAAACACTTCCCATGACGAGCCTCAACAGAGCTTTTGTCATTGGCATCATCATCAATTTGCTGTACGTCATCATCGAACTGGGAGCCGGCTTTATGTACAATTCCCTGTCTCTTGTTTCCGATGCGGGACATAACCTGAGCGATGTGGCTGCTTTAGGTCTATCGCTGCTGGCATTTCGACTTGTCAAGGTGAAAGCCACCGATAAGTTTACGTATGGCTATCGGAAATCGACCATTTTGGTGTCACTCATTAATTCTGTCGTGCTGTTTATTGTCATTGGCGGCATTATCAGCGAAAGCATCGCACGGTTACATCATCCGGTGGTGGTACAAGGCGAACCGGTTTCCATTGTTGCCGGCATTGGCATCATTATCAATGCCGTTTCAGCCATGCTTTTCTTTCGTAACAAAGAGCACGATTTGAATGTGAAAGGCGCTTACCTCCATTTAATGTCCGATGCCGCCGTTTCGTTGGGTGTTGTCATCTCCGGCGTGTTGATGGCTGTTTTTCATATCTATTGGTTGGATATGGTGATGAGTTTACTCATCGTGGTGGTTATTTTCTATTCCACCTGGAAATTGTTTCGCGACAGCCTTTCATTGACGCTCGACGGAGTTCCGAACGGGGTAAACATGGAGAATGTGGTCGATACTATGAAAGGCATTGAAGGCGTAACCAATGTGCATCATGTGCATGTGTGGGCAATGAGCACTACGCAGAACGCGTTGACGGCACATGTTGTTATCCGGTGTACCACATTGGAACAACAGGCCGAACTGAAACACATCATCAAGGAAAAGTTGGCCGCGCTGAATGTACATCATGCCACGCTTGAATTTGAAACAGAGGAAGAAGAGTGCAAAGATACGCTGAGGGAATGAGACAGACTACGAAGTCAGAAGGTAGAAAGAGAAGCAGTAAAAATGCAACTGAACTTTCGCAAGTAATCAATATTTTGATTTACTGAGAGCTTCAAAGATATTAGATTTGATTATCAGAAGGCAATACATAATAGAGTGTGCTCAAAACGATGGTTTTAGACCTCTCCCCTAACCCCTCTCCTGACCTCCTCCAAAGGAGAAGGAAAAAGGGAAAATGGTTTTTGAGAGGGGAACTGGACAGAGCAAGAGAGAAATGTGACATACATGTATATATTATAGTATTTCAGCACAATACAGATGCGAAAGTTGAAAATGTAATAATAATCCGTCAACCCGTTTATTCATGATAAAGGTGTTTGGCCTAATTTTTTTATAATGGAAATTACAAATAAACAGATGAGAGTGACCATCGAAGGTCAAAGCGAAAGCGCAACGAAGATCAATCTTCGTGCCGGACGTTTTTCTATGATTATTGACGAACCGGCACCGATGGGCGGCACCGACGAAGGACCTACTCCCGTACAGGTGTTGTTAATGTCATTAGCCGGTTGCTTAAGCATTACCGGTCATGCCGTTGCACAACAACGCGGCTTGAAACTGAATGACATGAAAATAAAAATTGAAGGAGCGATGAATCCTTGTGCATTTATGGGAATATCATTTGACGAACGCGCCGGATTTCAGGAAATTAATGTCACCATTGATGCCGATTTTGACGGCGCTTCGCAGGAAGAACAAGAAGCATGGCTCGAAGAAACCGAGAAACGTTGCCCCGTAACCGATAATATCAAAGATAGTACCCGAATTAAACTGACACCGAAATATTGATTGTTGACAGCATCACTCCCGTAATGAAGTAAAATAAGGGAATAAGGTTAGCTTTTATCTGTTGCATTTTGCTACTAAGGTTGGAAAACGAAAATAAGGGTTCCAGATTAAAAACCCTTATTTTTATGCAGTTACCCCTTAGTAGAAATACAATCCCTCGATCCAAAAGAACCTTATTCCCTTATTTTCATTGTTTCTCAAGTTATGATTCCCGCTCTACTATTTCAACTGATCGTGTTTGTCAGTAAAATCTCCAATCGGTTACCCCTCAATCCCCTAAAGGGGACTTTAAACCTCAGCATGGCAAACAGATTAATGTCCCTTTCAGGAGGTTAGGAGGTAAAAAACCGGAGACAATTCAACTCAACAGTATGGTGGTTGTATCATTTCTCATTCATAATTACTTGCACTAACGCGCCTAAATTGGCTTGTGATTATTATACAAAAAAAGGTCCCTTTTTACAGTAGCCACTAAATTATATGACACCATTTCTTTGTTATTGCTTATCTCTTCTTTTGCCAAAAGGAATCCTGTTTTCGAACTATAGACCTTATTTTTATGCAGTTACCCCTTGGTAGAGATAAAATCACTAGATCCAAAAGAACCTTATTCCCTTATTTCAATAAAAATGCATAATGAAAACAATAACATGCTCTTTTCATTTGATGTATTTGAACTCTCCCTGCCCTCTCTGACCTCATCCGCCCTTACGGGCACCTTCTCGACCTCTTTCGTCCTTACGGACACCTTCTCCATTTGGAGAAAGAAAAAGGAATTTGAATTTTAGGAGAAGGGAAAAGGATTGTACGCTATTGTCCTACAATTGCATTCGGTCGTTGACTGTTGGGTTCCTTTCCTGACCTTCATACGCCGTTGGAATGACATCCGAAGCTCTTCCAGCAACTCCGGCGGCAATGCCAACTGCTTTTTTTGCCCGCAACAGAAAATATCCACAAACCATATACCTTATATGTATTTTTTTAAATTAACTACTGTTTATCTTTGTGGCAAAATGCAGAACATCAATTTGTACATAAATAAACATAACGAACAACCCGATAAACGACAAATGATTAGTATAATACTATGAATAAGCAATATAACCCGTACAATATAACTATCTGTTTTGCATATCGCACGAATTTGAAACCTATTTTGGCGAAATACAGACAAACATTCGTTCACTACGTACACGTAGTAGCTCATTACGTACATGAAGTGACTCACTACGTATATGAAGTAGCTCATTACGTACATAAAATGATTCAATGTTTACCCGTAGTAGCTCACTACGTGCATGAAGTAACACACTTCGTACATGAAGTAGCACACTTCATACATGAAGTAATTCACTACGTACATGAAGTAGCTTACTTCGTACATGAAGTAACTCAATGTTTCCATGAAGTAGCTCACTACGTACACGTAGTAGCTCATTACGTACATGAAGTTGTTCATTATGAATCTAAAATGATCAAAAGGAGACAAGAAATGGCTTTTTTCGGGCATGGAAATGCTAATATATTTAATCAATTGCAGCCATGCGGTTATAAAATAGAAAAAAGAAAGTCAACAACAACAAGATGTAAACAAGAAACATTGGATTGTTGTCATGTATCGGGGCCTTTTATTGTGCCTATATTTCACTACTAATACTTTATGAGAATGAGTATAACTAAAATCTGTATCGATTATTCGTTATATCGATATAGCGGTAGGGAATAGTACGTGAAATCCAGGGCTATTAAAGTTGAATCAACTAACACCTCAAACTTTAGCGGTATTTTTTTATGGATTCACCGTATTTTTATCCCATGTTTTCGATAGCATTAAAATATTTCTGCAAAAAGAGGATGATATTAAATAATATGTGTACGTTTGTGGAGGAAATGAAGAATGGCGTGCTTATTCACAGGGTGACTCGCAGTCACCCTGTGAATGGGTAAACTTAGTGAGTGGATGATGGAAGGGAAGAAGAAACAGCCATCAGATAGTTCAAGTTTGAACGAAGTGGAAACAATTTATAACTGATTGGAAGTTGAAAGCTTTATAATATCAGGAAGTACATGAGTTGATACAAACTCATGGGGTGACTCCGGGTAACCCCGTGAGTAAGAACATAATCATGCG
>DAIDKM010000097.1 GCA_027450045.1 Paludibacter sp.
AAGCTGAAATAAAGTACTTCGAAGGCTTTATCGAATCAGTTATGAAAAAGCTGGGCAATGAACGCTTTGTGGCTAATGCAAAACCGGAAGTGGTAGAAGCCGAACGGAAGAAAAAAGCAGATGCCGAAAGTAAAATTGCTTCGTTGAAAGAAAGTATAACATCATTACAAAAATAATGGAAACAACATATCAACAGCTTACACTTGCTACTTGCGAAATAGCGCGCGAAGTCGGTAAATTTATGGCGGAAGAACGCAAGAATTTTAATGCTTCGATGATTGAAACCAAAGGCTTACACGATTTGGTGAGTTATGTTGATAAAGAATCAGAAAAAAGGATTATCAGGCAACTGTCGGAGCTATTACCCGAATCAGGGTTTATTGCCGAAGAAGGGACTTCCGACAAGCATGGCGAACGGTATAATTGGGTGATTGATCCCTTGGATGGGACTACGAATTTTATCCAGGGAGTTCCAATTTATGCCGTCAGCATTGGTTTGTTAGATAGAGATGAACTAGTGTTAGGTGTGGTGTACGAAGTTGGTAGAGACGAATGTTTTTATGCTTGGAAGGGTGGGGAAGCATACTTAAATGGAAAAACAATTCGTGTTTCTACTACAACGATGATTTCTGATGCTTTATTAGCTACTGGTTTTCCATACTCAAATTTTGCACAATTAGATAATTATCTGGCTTTATTGAAATGGAGTATGACAGAAGCTCGCGGAGTACGTCGTCTTGGGTCAGCTGCTACTGACCTTGTATATGTGGCTTGCGGTCGCTTTGATGCTTTTTTTGAATACGATCTTAAACCGTGGGATGTGGCAGCCGGAGCATTTATTGTGCAACAAGCCGGCGGCAGCATCGTTGATTTCTCGGGTGGAAAGAATTACCTTTTTGGTGGAGAAATTGTGGCTTCCAATCCTTCGTTGTTGATGATAATGCAGGGAAAAGTGGCAGCTTTTATGCAGTGAAATTGGGGATAGAACAAAAAAGAGGTCGTCTTGCAGTAAGCAAACGACCTCTTTTTTGTGTGCAATAAAATGATTTTGCGGAATATTTATTTTGCTCTTTCCACGTACGATCCATCTCTGGTATCTACTTTGATTTTTTCTCCCGCTTCAATAAAAAGAGGTACGCGAACTGTTGCACCTGTTTCTACTGTTGCGGGTTTTAAAGTATTCGTAGCAGTATCTCCCTTCATACCAGGTTCTGTGTAAGTTATTTGTAGTACTACGTGAGTTGCAACATCAGCATAGAGAACCGTTTCCGAGTCAGAATGTGTTACCACTTCCACTGATTCTCCATCTTTTAGATAATCAACGCCGTTGATGTTTTCTTTAGGGATTGAGATTTGTTCAAAGGTTTCATTATTCATGAAATGGTAGCCCATTTCGTCGTGATATAAAAATTGGTAAGGACGACGTTCAATCCGAACTTCTTCTACTTTTACGCCGGAGTTAAAGGTCTTATCAATAACACGACCCGTTTGAACATTTTTCAACTTGGTACGTACGAACGCCGGCCCTTTCCCGGGTTTTACATGAAGAAATTCAACAATAAAGAAAAATTGTCCATCAAGATCAAGACACATTCCATTTCTAAAATCAGCTGTAGTTGCCATAAAAAAGATTCCTGTAATGGTTAGAATTTAGCGATTATCATCGCTGCGTAGTTGTTGTTTTTATTTTGATATAATGACTATTTGCTATGAAAACAAATGCTTATCTATCAGGCTGCAAAGATAGTGTTATTTGCTCACATTACCAAGACAGTAGTTTATCTGGCTGATATTCTGCCATTGTCGGCAAAGCTATAATAGTGTTGGTGAGCGATAATGAGATGATCTAATAAATCGATTCCAACAATTTTGCAAGCCCCCGTCAATTTTGAGGTAATTTGAATATCTTGCGGGCTTGGGTCAAGATTCCCTGAAGGATGGTTATGACACACAATAATGCCTGTGGCTAATTTATCGATGGCAATTTTAAGTATTTGGGGGATTTCAACCACAGTTTGTCCTGTGCCACCTTGTGAAAGACGAGTTTGCCCGATAATTTTATTAGCACGATTAAGCAGCAATATCCAAAACTCTTCGTGTGGCAAGTCGGATAAAAGCGGTTCAAATACGTGGAACACATCCTGACTTGCTGTTATTTTTCTACTTTCGGTTACTTCCGAAAATTTTCGACGGCGTCCTAATTCGAGAGCAGCAAGTATCGTAATGGCTTTGGCCTCACCAATTCCCTTGAAAGTTTGTGTAAGAAACGCTATGTCAACTTTTCCTAGATCATTTAAGTTGTTATTCAGTTGATGTAAAATGCGGCGGGATAATTCTACTGCGCTCTCATCTTTATTTCCTGATCCAATCAAAATAGCTAAGAGTTCTGCATCAGAAAGCGCTCGACTTCCTTTGTCTATCAATTTTTCTCTGGGGCGGTCTTCTTCTTTCCACTCTTTAATACTGAGTCTTTTTTCCATGAGCCTCGTTTTTGTTGACAAAGATATGTAAAAATTGTTATTGCATTTGTGTAATGAAATTTAAATGTCCATTAATGCCATTATTTTTTTGGAAGGCGACAAAAAAACGCGTGTTTTGTGTTCGGTTTCACAAACAAAGTGTAACTTTGTCACTCACTAATTACCTATCACAAATTTTTGTAACCTTCGCTTGCCTATGTAACACAATTACTTTTTCAACCTTAAGTCGAAATTGTAATGAAAACTTTTTTAGTATCTCTTTCTGATGAAGAATTAGTGCAACGCTACCAAACAGGTAGTCAAGAAGCATTTGAAGAATTGCTGACAAGGCATCAAGAACGTGTATTTAAGTACATCTATTTGGTAGTGCGAAATGAAGCGCTTGCAAATGATCTATTTCAAGACACTTTCGTCAAAGTAATTATGTTCATTAAGCAACGGCGCTATGTGGAGAATGGACGCTTTCTTCCATGGGTTATTCGTATTGCACACAATGTGATGATGGATAATTTTCGCAAAGAGCAACCTGAAGTTTCCATTCATCGACAGGATCATCCTTTTGATTTGCTGAACAATGTGCGACTCTCCGATCCATCCGTTGAAGATGATTTAATTCAGCAGCAGTTGTTGAGCGAAGTAAAAGAAATGATTACTTATCTTCCTGATTCACAAAGAGAAGTTGTGCAAATGCGTTTTTATGATAATATGAGTTTTAAAGAAATTGCCGATAAAACGGGAGTGAGTATCAACACTGCTTTAGGACGTATGCGCTACGCTTTGATTAATTTGCGCAAATTGGCAGACAAATCGTTGTCGATTTAGAAGGATTAACTATTAGATTGCAATATTCCATCTTGTCTTTACGTTTAAAGATACAATTCTCAAAAAAACAAGCCTATGAAAAATCATTACTCACTTTCCCATGTTCCTCATCAAGAGGATACTCACAATTCAACACATAAATTGTTACCACATCCTGAAACCTTACATTTCATCCTGTCATTTGCAGCAGCATATTGGACATCTCGTTCTCTTGGCAAGGAGTTTTATGTTGTTGACAAGATAATGAATTAAGAACAAACTTTGTCGGGTGCTATTGGAATGTATTTTTTCAATATCACGATGGTAAACCCAAAAGGCATCTATCGCGATGCCTTTTTCAATAAGAATGAGTTTTTAACGTAGATAATTATGAATACAGAATTAGTAAATCGTTTTTTTGGGTATGTTTCTTTTGAAACAACTTCAGATGAACATACCGATGTTACTCCAAGCACTCCATCGCAGATGGAGTTTGCTAAAGTTTTAGCAAATGAAATGAAACAAATTGGGTTGGTAGATGTTTCCGTAAGTGAATATGGATATGCCATGGGCACTTTGCAGGCTACCACTTCGGAGTCAATTCCGACGATTGGTTTTATTGCCCACATGGATACAAGTCCCGATATGACCGGAAAAGGAGTCAAACCGCGTATAATTAATAAGTATGACGGGGAAGATATTGTGTTGAACGAAAATGAAAACATTGTGATGTCTCCTCGCGATTTCCCTGAGCTTCTCCAATATGTTGGTCAAGATATTATTGTGACAGATGGAAATACATTGTTGGGCGCTGATGACAAGGCCGGTATTGCTGAAATCATGACTGCAATGGCTTTTTTAGTGAAACACCCGGAGATAAAACATGGTACTATTCGAGTTGCATTTAATCCTGATGAAGAAATTGGATTGGGTGCAAGCAAATTTGATGTGGCAAAATTTAATGCTTCATGGGCATATACGCTCGATGGGGGTGAAATCGGAGAGTTAGAATTTGAAAATTTCAATGCTGCTGCTGCTTCCATTACTTTCAAAGGCAGAAATGTACATCCAGGCTATGCAAAACATAAAATGTTGAATTCTTTACGCATAGCAAATCAGTTTGCATCCATGCTTCCAAGACATGAAACCCCTGAGCATACGGAAGGTTATGAAGGATTTTATCATCTCACTTCTATGCAAGGTACTGTCGAAGAAACGACTATTGCTTACATCATTCGCGATCATGATCGGGAACGATTTGAGAATCGTAAAAAGGAGATGCAACATTTGGTTTCTAAGATTAATGCAGAATTTCCTAACTGTGCGACCTTGACACTGAAAGATCAATATTTTAATATGCGGGAGCAAATCGTGCCTGTCATGCATGTGGTAAATATTGTGGAGGAAGCTATGAAGGAAGTGGGTATCAATCCTAAAATTAGAGCGATACGCGGTGGAACAGATGGAGCACAGCTTTCATTCAAAGGACTGCCTTGTCCGAACATTTTCACTGGGGGGCATAATTTTCATGGCAGATTTGAATATATTCCTATTCAATCAATGGAAAAGGCTACGGAATTGGTGCTGAGAATTGTCCAGAAAGTAACAATGTCTCGATTATAGCCTTTTTGCCACAATTGTATGTGATAGTATAGATGAAATTAAACTGATTAATAAACTGTTTTTTAGATGAAGTCAACTCCATTTACAGATTTACATATTGCTTTAGGTGCCAAAATGCACGAATTTGCAGGATACAATATGCCGATAGAATATAGCGGGATTTTAGATGAACACATGGTTGTCCGTTCAAAAGTTGGTGTTTTTGATGTGTCTCACATGGGCGAATTTTGGGTAAAAGGAAAAAATGCGTTGCCCTTTTTGCAGAAATTAACGACGAACGATGTTGCATCACTTCCAATTGGCAAAGCGCAGTATACATGTTTCCCAAATGGGAAAGGTGGTATTGTTGATGATTTATTGGTATATCACTATCATCCTGAAAAATATCTTTTGGTGGTAAATGCTGCTAATATTGATAAAGATTGGAATTGGTGTGTGATTAATAATAGCGAAGGAGCTGAACTTGAAAATAGTTCGGACCGTATGGCTCAATTAGCTGTTCAAGGACCGAAGGCGGTGGAAGTGTTGCAGCAACTCACAGAGGTGGATTTGTCAGCTATTCCATATTATGGATTTCAAGTGGGTACTTTTGCTAATGTGCCTGAAGTTATCTTGTCAAATACAGGGTATACTGGTGCTGGTGGTTTTGAACTTTATTTTTATCCCGAAGATGGCATGAAAATTTGGAATGCTATTTTTGAAAAAGGAAAACCAGCTGGTATTCAGCCTATTGGACTTGGAGCCCGCGATACACTCCGTTTGGAAATGGGATTTGCTCTTTACGGAAATGATATTGACGATACCACTTCTCCAATTGAAGCTGGATTAGGTTGGATTACGAAATTTGCACCTGATAAATCTTTTATTGATCGAGATTTGTTGGAAAGACAAAAAAAAGAGGGTGTTTCAAGACGATTGATTGGGTTTCAATTCTTAGAAAAAGGCATCCCAAGACATGGTTATGAAATCACTGATGAGTTTGGCGGTTCGATTGGCAAGGTAACTTCCGGCACTATCTCTCCAATCCTTAAAGTTGGAATTGGCATGGGCTATGTAGCTACATCATTTGCAACAGTGGGAAGTGAAATCTATATTTCAATACGTGGAAAACTCATTCCTGCAAAAGTGGTAAAACCTCCTTTCTGCAAAGGAGTTACAGCGTAAGTGATGTAACCTGTTTTAATTTTTTTGCAAAAAAATAGAGTGTTCGAGTTGCACTATCTCGATTTATTCCCTACTTTTGTCTCGATTATGAATATTAATTTAATCCTCTAAAGAAATGGCTTACGTAATTACAGAAGATTGTATTGCATGTGGAACTTGTATTTCAGAATGTCCGGTAGGTGCTATTAGTGAAGGAGATATTTATGTAATTGATCCTGATGTATGCACTGATTGTGGCACTTGCGCCGATGTTTGTCCTTCAGAAGCAATTCATCCGGCATAATTTTACAAACACAAGCTCTTGAAAACCATCTCCCGGTGAGATGGTTTTTTTGTTTGCTTTATCTTATAATACATTGTATGCTTGTACAATTCATTCGGTTTTGTGTGGTGGGTGCTTCTGGAACTGCCATTGATTTTGGATTAACTTATTTGTTGAAAGAAAAACTGCGCCTGAATCCTTACGTAGCCAATTCTACCGGATTTTTAACTGCAGCCTCTTC
>DAIDKM010000098.1 GCA_027450045.1 Paludibacter sp.
TGGCATTGCCGCTTATGGCAAATTGGCAGGAATGTTAGGGAAACGAGATGTTTCTACAAAATATAGCGATACAGCACGTGTAATGGCACAGAAATGGGTTGAGATGGATCAGGATGGAGATCATTACCGTCTGACGTTTGATCAACCCGGGACATGGAGCCAAAAATACAATTTGATTTGGGACCAGTTATTAGGATTACATGTTTTCCCAAAAGAAGTAGCACAAAAAGAGGTTGCCTATTATTTGACAAAACAAAACAAATATGGATTACCCCTTGACAGTCGAAAAACATACACCAAATCGGACTGGATTATGTGGACAGCCACGCTTGCTCCAAGAAAAGCAACATTTGAAGATTTAGTTGCTCCTGTTTACCGTGCTTTTGATGAAAGCACCTCCAGAGTCCCAATGACCGATTGGTATGAAACCACCAATGCACGTCAGGTTGGCTTTCAGGCTCGCTCTGTTGTCGGTGGATATTTTATGAAATTGTTGGAAATGAAGTTACATCAATAATATCACGAATCGGTATAAAGTCTAATTTAATAATGTATTTGCTGATAGGTATGTGTTGATGAGGCTGATCGTGCTGCGTAGGTGGTTATGGTCAGCCTCGTTTGCATTTCATTATGAACGGTTGAGATTCAGCAAAGACAACGGTATATATCCATTTGAAAGATTTCTATCCATCGTTAAGGCCAACCACAAAAGCAAGTTAATGTTAAAGATTAAAAGTAGGATTATCTCTTTTATCACGCAACCATCCAGTTTATTTTTAGCATATCGATTGCTAAAACTTCTTCTAATGAAGGAGATCTGACAATTTCCTTTCTAATTTGATAGATTTTTGCCATTTAACACCCTATTTTGAGGGATTTAACACCCTAAATTGTCAATAATATTGCCTTATTTTGCAGCTATCATAAAAATTATTCCAAAGAGAATTCTATCTTGATTCATTTCATTTATTAATTGAGAAATCAATACGTAATCTTTTATAAGCGCCCTTCTTGAAAACTTTGACTCTGTTATTCTTTTATTCTTTATGAAAACAATCTCCCTTTTCACACTGCTGTTTCTTTTGCAACTTGGCTTACCTGCCAGTGCACAATCTTCTAAATCTTCTCAACCTGATAGCTTGAAGTTTCTGCAATGGGCACCCACTCCGCCGATGGGTTGGAATAGTTGGGATTGCTATGGCCCTACTGTCACTGAAAAAGAGGTGAAAGCCAATGCAGATTATATGGCTCGCTATCTGAAAAAATATGGGTGGAAATACATCGTCGTGGATATCCGCTGGTATGTCGATAATGATAAATCGCACGGGTATAACGAGAAGAATCCGGTTTATTGTTTAGATAAATACGGGCGATTTATTCCTTCCACTGTACGGTTCCCTTCGGCTACCAACGGGAAAGGGTTTAAACCGTTGGCTGACTATGTTCATCGGCTTGGGCTTAAGTTTGGAATCCATATCATGCGCGGCATTCCGAAAATTGCAGTAGAAAAGAATACCCCCATTCTTCACTCACCCTATCATGCTGCTGACATTTACAACACAAACGTACTCTGCAAATGGCTGAACGATATGTATTCCGTTGATGCCACAAAAGCCGGCGCTCAAGCCTATTACAACTCGTTGTTTGATCTGTATGCTTCGTGGGGAGTTGATTTTGTGAAGGTTGATGATTTATCGCGTCCTTATCACAAAGATGAGATTGAGTTGATTCGTAAAGCAATAGACCAATGTGGCCGTCCCATCGTATTCAGCACTTCACCCGGTGAAACGCCTATTGCCGATGCAAAACATGTGGAAAGTCATGCCAATATGTGGCGAATCATCGATGATTTTTGGGATAATTGGAACGAAGAGAAAGCACACTTCGCCTTGTTTGAGAAGTGGCATCCCTATGTTGGTATCGGACATTGGCCGGATGGTGATATGTTGCCTCTGGGAAGAATTGGCATTCGTTCTGAACGTGGCGATGATCGTTTCAGCCAATTGACTCCCGACGAACAATATACCCTTATCTCGCTATTTTCTATTTGTAAATCTCCTCTTATCTTCGGCGGAGATCTACCATCAAATAACGCGTTTACCCTGTCGTTGATTACTAACCCTGACGTGTTATACATTGACCAACATAGCGTACGTAACCGTCTTTTATTGAAAGATAATGACATTTACATCTGGACAGCCGATTCACCCAAAGGAGATAAATACCTTGCCATTTTCAATGCACGTGATGACCAGGAACCACAAGCGGTTACAGTTAATCGTAAGTTGTTGGGGATAAAAGCCTCCGTTGTGGTGACCGATCTTTGGAATCACAAGAAAGTGGGTGTTTTCGGGGATAAATTTTCAACAAAAGTTCCTCGACATGGAGTAAAACTATATAGGCTTAATTGTGAGATAAAAAAGAAGTGAATATTCATGTGCATCTACCAATAAATAAACAGGTTACTTTGTCATTTGACTTCATGAATTTAGTCTATTTTGGGCGACCAAATATGACAACCCAAACCCGATAACATGATGAAAACAAATTCTATTGACAATATGTAATATATTGATTAATAGAACTATGCCATCGTCTATATTGCCATCATTGCAATAAAAACGGCATTATGGTTCTATACACAATCAAGTTAAGTTAAACAGAGGATGACGATTAAAAAAGCACTATACTTTAAAACTTATAAGAGTATAAATTACTGATTTTCAAATGTCATTTCCTTTCAATGTAGCTTAGTGGGTAAAAAGTCTATTGAGATAGCTGGCTTCAAATTATATTTAAGCATAAAAATATGAAACATGGGACTAAATATGTTGCAAAACATACTATTTACAATACAAGATGACGGGATAAGTGGTTACTTTACACTTGTTTTTAATTTGAAATTCCATTTGGCTTTATGATTGACGCAAACGTCCTGAGAATAATTAAACTCCAATGACAGAGGCATTTTATAACAACAAAGATAAACTTTACGTTGCTGTTGACTGCATTATAATGGGGTTTCAGGATAATGAATTAAATATATTGATAGCCAAACGTCCCTTTGAACCAATGAAGGGTGGTTGGTCGTTAATGGGTGGCTTTGTAAATTCATTTGAAAGCATCAATGAAGCAGCCAAAAGAGTAGTTGGTGAGTTCACCGGCATTGATGATATTTACTTGGAGCAGGTTGGTGCTTTTGGTGAAGTAGATAGAGATTTGGAACGGGTAATTTCCATAGGTTATTATGCGCTGGTGGATATCGAAAAATTTGACACATCGTTAGCTGCAAAATATGATGCACGTTGGGTGAGAATTACACAACTTCCGGAACTTATTTTTGACCATTCGCTCATGGTAAAGGATACGCTGAATTTATTGCAACGCCGAGCGGCAGTAAAACCAATAGGGTTTAATCTGTTGCAGGAAAAATTTACTTTACCAACTTTACAAAGCCTTTATGAGTCTATTTATCAGAACGCTATCGATAAACGAAATTTCAGAAAGAAGATTCTGGCTATGGACATCCTTGAAAAGCTTGATGAGAAAGATAAAACCTCATCACGAAAAGGAGCGTTTTATTATCGATTCATTAAGGAGAAATACGATCAGCTCATTCAACAGGGACTCAATTTTTCCATTTGATATTTTTTTAATCAGATAAGTGTACATAATATACTTATTGATTCTGTAAAAAAGTCATGTTTGAAGCATTAAAACAAGAAGTCGTTCACGCTAATCTGGATCTAATTAAATACCGGTTAGTGATTTATACCTGGAGAAACTGGAGCGCTGTCGACCGTACCACCGGATTGGCAGTTATCAACCCTCGGGTGTTTCATACAAAAACATGAAAACCAAAGATATGGTAGACTTGATGGTGTGATTCCCCCACTCTACTTATTATACAACTACATGGACACAAGCAGAAATTGAAATTACCTCAAATAACATTTACGCATAAAACACGACATGAGACTCTTGTTCTTTTTTTTAAGCCTTTTTCTTCTTCCATTCAACAGCTTTGCTCAGAGTGCCATTGATTATCCCATTCAAGGGGTTCCGTTTAATAAGGTAACTATCAGCGATCATTTCTGGCTTCCCCGTATTGATACGAACCGGACAGTGACCATCCCTTCGTCTTTCAAGAAATGTGAAGAGACAGGACGGGTGGAAAACTTTGTTCTGGCAGGAAAGAAGAATGCGGATCCAAATTTCAAAGGAAAATTTCAGACCAAGTTTCCTTTTGACGACACGGATATATATAAGATCATCGAAGGGTCGGCTTATTCTCTGGCGGTTCATCCCGATCCGCGACTTGAGAAATATGTGGACAGTTTGATCACAATCATTGGTAAAGCACAAGAACCGGATGGCTATTTGTACACAGCCCGAACCATTGATCCTGCTCATCCACATCCATGGTCAGGAGCACAGCGATGGGTCAATGAATCAAAGTTAAGCCATGAAACATACGATTCAGGACACCTTTTTGAAGCAGCTGCGGCTTATTATCAGGCAACAGGGAAACGGAATCTTCTGGATATTGCGCTCAAAAATGCCGATTTATTGTGTCGTGTCTTTGGACCGGGAAAACGCGATGATGCTCCGGGTCACGAGATTGTCGAAATGGGGTTGGTTCGCTTGTATCGAATTACAGGAGAAACGAAATACCTCAATTTAGCTAAGTTCTTCATCGATTGCAGAGGAAAAAAGATCGATCCGTCCAGAGCTTACTGGCAAGATCAGGAACCGGTGATTGACCAGACGGAGGCTGTTGGACATGCCGTGAGAGCCGGATATTTATATTCAGGTGTAGCTGATGTAGCTGCGTTAACAGGGGATAAACCCTACCTGCTTGCCATCGACAAGATATGGGACAATATGGTTTCAAAAAAGTATTATATCACGGGTGGCATTGGCGCTGTTCCTGATGGAGAACGTTTTGGCGACAATTACCAATTACCCAATTTAACGGCTTATAATGAAACATGCGCTGCCATTGCTAATGTGTTTTGGAACTACCGTATGTTCTTGCTGCATGGTGATGCAAAATACATCGATGTGCTCGAACGGACACTTTATAATGGATTGCTTTCGGGGGTTTCACTCAGTGGCGATAAATTTTTCTATGCCAATCCCCTTTCGTGCAATGGGAAATACAAGTTTAATCAAGGAAGTTTAACCCGTCAACCTTGGTTTGACTGCTCATGTTGTCCTACGAATATGTGTCGGTTTATGCCGTCACTACCCGGTTATATTTATGCCCGGAATAAAGACAGCCTTTACGTGAATCTTTTCGTTGGAAGTTCTGCGACATTGAATCTTAATGGACGAAATCAGGTTACAGTCAGTCAAAAAACCGATTATCCATGGAATGGGAATGACAAAATCAGCATTAATCCTGAAAAAAAATCCCGTTTTTCGGTTTGTGTACGCATCCCAGGATGGGTAGAAAATCATCCTGTCCCAAGCAATTTATATGCGTTTGAAACACCCGATCATCATCAGTTTGTACTCAAAGTAAATGGGAAAATAGTGCCCTATACTATAAAGAAAGGGTACGCCGTGATCAAACGCACATGGGTTAAAAACGATCTCATTGAATTGAATCTTCCCATGCCGATAAGACGCGTCGTTGCCAATTCCAAGGTTATTAATGACAAGAATAAGGTGGTCATCGAGCGAGGCCCTATTGTTTACTGCCTGGAAGGAATAGATAATGGAGGAGACGTTTCGAACATAGAACTTCCAGACGATACAAAACTAAAAGCAACATTTTATCCTGATTTGTTAGGGGGCATTGATGTCATAACAGGAGAAGCAAAGGTAGTGAAGCCATCAAATAAAGAACAAATCAACCAAATCTGCAAGATTAAGGCCATCCCCTATTACGCATGGAGTAATCGAGGCATTAATGAGATGGAGGTATGGATTCCCTGTAAATCAACCGAGATTTCACATGGAACAAAATAAATTGCGAATCATCCTATCACAAATAAATTCAATAATTTAACACACACAGTATGTAAACATCAAAAGGACACGAAGCCTGATTTGTTACAGGCAACCAGGTCAACAGTTGTATAATGAAGCGCTTTAGAAAGTAGCAGAACATTCACAGGAAATTACATAAGCATTCGATTCGTCTTCTGTAATTCCGGATTACATTGAAGTCATCTAGACTTTACAAGTTTTAAATACGAAAAGAGAGAAGGGAACGTTTTATGTATAGCAAAACACATAAAATAACATTCCCTTCATGTACCAGGTACTGGACAAAGATACGATAAAAGAGGAAATTTT
>DAIDKM010000099.1 GCA_027450045.1 Paludibacter sp.
GAAGGAGTGGAACGCACCATCCCAAGCGTAATCAACCGAACTTTCAATGGATTTGAATACATTGAAATAACTGACTTTCCCTACCTAAACCGCTGACCTCGTTTTAAAATAAATAGGCTATCTTTGCATTATCGCAATAGGGGTTACGGTAATGTAGCTTGCGATGAGCGATTATCAACTCAAGCAGTCAATACAAAATAGCGAAAGCATGAAGTTCTACAACAGAGAAACGGAAATTGTTCTATTAAACAGTATAGAACAAAAATCCCGCCAAGCCGCTCAAATGACATTTGTGGTGGGGCGCAGAAGAATTGGTAAAACAAGCCTTTTGGTCAATGCCAATGCCGATAAGATCTATTTGTATTTCTTTGTGGCAAAAAAAAACGAAGCGCTTCTATGTATGGAGTTTGTGGAAGAAATCAAACAGAAACTTCAGGTAGAAATTTTCGGGACAATCAAAACCTTTAAAGAGTTGTTTGGCTATTTGATGGAGTTATCCCGAACGCGCCACTTTACTTTAATCATCGATGAGTTTCAGGAGTTTTATGCTGTCAATCCGTCCGTATATAGCGACATGCAACATAGTTGGGACAGTAAAAAAGAAGAAAGCAACATCAATCTTATTCTTTGTGGTTCAGTCTATTCGTTGATGAAGAAGATCTTTGAACAATCGAAAGAACCTCTTTTTGGCAGAGCTACACAACGAATTCATTTAAAAGCATTTAATATTGCAACCCTAAAAGAAATATTGGCCGATCATTATCCTGCCTATACATCCGAGGATTTGTTGGCTTTCTATATGCTGACAGGAGGAGTGGCAAAATATGTCGAGTTGCTCGTGGATGCCGGAGCGTTTACCCTTGAGAAAATACTGAATGAGGTGTTCGCAGAGAATTCTCTTTTCCTGGACGAAGGAAAAAATGCGTTGATCGATGAATTTGGCAAGGACTATGGAAATTATTTTTCGATACTTTCGCTCATCGCATCATCCAAAACATCGCGTGTGGAGATGGAATCGATCATGGAAA
Organism: Paludibacter sp.; assembly: GCA_027450045.1. GTDB lineage: Bacteria > Bacteroidota > Bacteroidia > Bacteroidales > Paludibacteraceae > Microbacter. The sequence goes on from DAIDKM010000099.1 coordinate 1,029, forward strand.
TACAAATTGGAGGGTTTTTAGATCGTCTTGAAACCGATTTTGGATTGATAAGCAAGGTACGCCCTATTTTCTCGAAGCCCAATAGTCGATCTGTTAAGTACCAAATCAACGATAATTTTCTGCACTTTTGGTTTCGATTCATTTACAAATACCGTAGCGCCATTGAGTTGGATAATTTGAATTATGTAAAAGAAATCGTGATACGCGACTATGCTACGTTTAGTGGGCGGGTATTAGAAAAGTATTTTACGGAGAAATTGTTGAGACAGAAGAGTTTTTCTAAAATAGGCAGCTACTGGGAGAAAGCCAATCAGAATGAAATAGACATTGTGGCCATAAACGAATTTGAGAAACGGATGGTGATAGCCGAAGTAAAAAGGAATGGCGACAACATCAGTATTCCCGGCCTACAGCAAAAAGCAGAAAAGATCACACAGCAATTTCCCGATTACCAAATTGAATTCACAGGATTTTCGATGGACGACATGTAGGATGATTTCCATCGATAACGCACTTACAAATTACCCATGAAGCTCTCCATCATCACCATCAACCTGAATAATGCAGCCTGACTTTGCGAAAGCTCATTTTGTTTTGCATATTCGATAGAAAACATATATATTTGTCGAGTATAATCGATAATGTAACATGGAAAAAGACATAATAAAACTATTAATCGCCGAATATCAACAAAAAGCAATCGAGGTTTCTTTACAGAAACGTCCATACAATTTGGAGGATAAGCTGAATTATGTATTTGTGGGGTTGAGACGTGTCGGGAAGTCATACCTCATGTTCCAGCAGATACGCCATCTTTTAGACACAGGACATTCCCCTGATGAGATACTCTATTTTAATTTTGAGGACGACCGCATTACCTCATTTTCAATAGAGGATTTAGACCGTCTAAAAGTTTGCTATGAAGAGATGTACGATAGCAAACCGATTTTTTTTCTTGATGAAATACAACTAATTGATCAATGGGAAAAATTTGTCCGACGACTTGCCGACCAGGGATATCGGGTTTACGTTACAGGAAGTAATGCTAAAATGCTTAGTAGCGAGATAGCCACTACGTTGGGTGGACGTTATATCATTCAACATGTCTATCCGTATTCGTTTCAAGAATATCTCACTTCGATGGGTATTAACTTGGAAGATAGAAATTTCATGTACCACTATCGTTCTGAAATAGTGAAGCTCTATGAGAATTATTTTCGCTTTGGAGGATTACCGGAACAGACTCAACTCGTAGATAAACGAGGATGGCTTAGTAGTCTTTATCAAAAAATCTTTTTTGGCGATTTAATTACAAGGTATCAGGTTCGTAACGATTTCGCATTGCGTGTACTAATTCGAAAATTAGCTGAAAATGTGAAACAGCCCATTTCATTTAATCGTTTGGCAAATATTGTTTCTTCTTCAGGAAAGAGAATAAGCACCGACACAGTAATAGATTATTTGGGTTACTTAAAAGAATCATGGCTTATATTTCCCATTGAAAATATTTGTGCAAAGTTGGCTGAAAAAGAATCAAACAAAAAATACTATTTTATCGACAATGGCATACTCAATTTATTCTTAGTCGATCCGATTACTTCCTTGCTCGAAAATCAGGTAGCTATTCACATACGACGTTTGTATGGAGATGATGTTTATTTCTATCAGCACGGCATTGAAGTGGATTTTTATATCTTGGAAGAAGAAATGGCGATACAGGTTAGTTATAGTTTACAAGATGTAGAGACCCGAAAACGCGAAGTAAATGCCCTGATTAAAATGTCAAAACAAATTCATATTAAAAAGATGATGATCATAACCAAAGATGAAGAAGAAACCATCGTGCAAGATGGGTTAAGCATTGAAGTCATTCCGGCATGGAAATGGTTACTCACAACGTGATCAATTGAATTTTTATTCTCTCTTTTTTATATTCCGCGCAATCATCACCATCAACCTCAATAACCACGAAGGATTGGAACGTACCATTCAATATTAGAGAAGGATAAATTGGCTACTGAAACACAAGAGATAAAAGCAATGAGGTATAAAATATTTATAAGTAGTGTGCAAAATGAGTTTGCAAGTGAACGCCGGTTATTATCCGAGTACTTGCAGAATGACGCGCTATTTCGTAGATTTTTTGATGTATTTCTTTTTGAAGCTATCCCAGCTCAAGACAGAACGGCACATGATGTTTATATAAACGAGGTGAAACAATCGGATATTTATATAGGCCTTTTAGGAAAAGAGTATGGATATGAATTTGAAGATGGCAGTTCGCCCACTCAAATAGAGTTTGATACAGCTTCCAGCAACGCTAAATACCGATTAGTTTTTCTTTTGAATGTAACAGATGATGAGCGGAATAGCAAACAAAATCAATTCATACATAAAGTTTCAAAGAGCTTAATTTACGGGAAATTTTCTTCTTACTCCGAGTTGGTAAGTGATGTCTATTCAAGTCTCGTTGCTTTCCTGATAGATAAAGGTGAATTGAGGGTTGAACCTTTCGATAAGAGTGTGAATACAGAAGCCACATTAGCCGATATATCGAACGAACGGATTGATTGGTTTCTTCGTAAAGCCAAATCAGAAAGAGGGCTGGCATTGGATTTCAATACTACAAAAGAAAAACTATTAACGCATTTAAATTTATTGCATCACACAAAACTTTCCAATGCGGCCATCCTGTTGTTTGGAAAGAATCCTCAACGATTCTTTCTCTCTTCGGAAGTTAAATGTGCACATTTTCATGGCTTAAGAGTTGAGAAACCAATTCCTTTCTATCAGGTTTACAAAGGAAATTTATTTGAATTGGTTGATCAGGCAGTAAATTTCGTATTGTCTAAAATAGACTATGCCGTAGGTACTCGAAGTCAGGGGGCTGTTGTGCCCACTGCTTACGAGATTCCCCCTGAAGCGATTGAAGAAGCGATTGTAAATGCAATAGCCCATAGAGATTATGATAGCACGGCAAGTGTACAAGTAATGCTTTTTGCCGACCGACTCGAAATACGTAATCCCGGGCATCTGCCGCCAGCGCTCACCTTCGAAAGTCTAAAGAAAAATCATTCATCGTATCCGCGAAATCCCCTGATTGCGGAGTCATTATATCTGGCAAAATATATTGAACGCATGGGAACAGGAATTCAGGAGATAGTAACCCATTGTACTGAATACGGGTTACCCGAACCTGAATTTATGATGACAGATACCTTTGTAACTATTATTTACCGTAAAAACAGTGTTGCTTTCGAAAAAGTTGGTGGTCAAATAGGTGGTCAAATAGGTGGTCAAATAACGGATGCACAAAAAAAAGTTCTCACTTTGATCATGGAGGATAAGAGAATAACCAGAAAAGAAATAGCAAATAGAATATCAATTAACGAATCGGCAATACAAAAACAGTTGGAAAAATTGAAACAGTTAGGCATTCTTGAACGAGTTGGTGGAACAAGAGGCTATTGGAAGATAAAGGAAGGAGGACAACCATGAAGCTATCCATCATCACCATCAACCTCAATAACCGCGAAGGATTGGAACGTACCATCCAAAGCGTGGTCAGCCAAACATTCACCGATTTTGAATACATCATTATCGACGGGGGCAGCACCGATGGCAGCGTGGAAGTAATTCAAGCTCTCAATCCTTCAATCCCTCACTCTTTTACTTGGCTCAGCGAACCCGATACCGGCATCTATAACGCGATGAATAAAGGAATAAAGTTGGCAAAGGGGGAATATCTGTTGTTTTTAAATTCGGGAGACTGTTTCGCATCAATTAACGTGTTGGAAATTGTTAACTCATGGATAAAACCGGATATAGATATTTTAGCCGGATACGTAAAAGAGCAAAATGATGATGGGAATAATAAATATCCCCCCGAAAACTTTACTTTCAGATCATTCTACAATACTAATATTCCACATCAAGCAGAATTTATCAAGAAAGAATTATTGCTTTCTCTAGGATGTTACAACGAAAGTTTAAAACTATTGTCAGACTATGAAGTTAACATAAAGGCACTTTGCAAAAATGCGACATACAAATATACAGATATTCTAGTATCATATGTTGACACAAATGGTATCAGCTATCAGAAATCCAATAGCCAATTAATACATGATGAGAGAAAACAAATATTTTCAGCTAACATTCCATTGGGGATATTGAAAGATTACGAGTTTTTTTTTGCAAATGAGAAAGAATTTCATTCCGCACTAAAATGGGTAAAAGATCAAAATACTATATTTAAAATATTACGATTTATTTATAATCACTTTTCTGAAAGAAAAGAATCTACATGATAAAGAAAATCATCAAACGCCTATACAGACTCCTGCATCCTGTTCAAGGAGAAATCTGGTGTCTGCATCGAGTTCTATCCGAAAAATCAACATTTCACGAAAATCAAGAATTGGAAGTAAGCCCCGAATTCTTTGAATCTCTGATTATACAATATCAATCAGCCGGATATAAATTTGCACCTCTCGACGAAATAGTATCAACTAAACTACATCAGTACCGATACCCTTGGCAACATAAATTTATCCATATCAGTTTTGATGATGGGTTTAAAGATATTCATCAAAACGCCTTTCCTATATTGAAAAAATACAGCGCCCCATTTACCATCTATTTATCGACCGATATTATTAATAACAAAGCATTGTTATGGTGGCTTGTATTAGAAAAAATAATAGTGGAAAACCATGAAATTCAATTGACTGACAATACTATTTACACCTGCAAAGACAAGGATCAAAAAAAAGAACTATTTACAATACTTTCCCATAAAATATTCAACAGCTCTGAAACGCCATCGGTTGTTTTTCAGCGGTTATTCTCAAGCTATCAATCCTATTTTGAAACAGGTTATAATAAAACTTTGACAGACACTGAAATAAAAGAAATGATAGAGAGTGGATTATGCACCGTAGGTGCTCATGCCGTTTCGCATCCGATTCTAACCAAATTAGATACCGAGCAA
>DAIDKM010000100.1 GCA_027450045.1 Paludibacter sp.
TGACAAAGGTATCGGGTTTGCCGTCTTTGATGGCAAATTCAACGGTGGTATCGAGTGTGTTGGGGTAGCAATTTTCAAACATCCAGGCTAACTTGGGATCTTTGATTTGCGCTTTCACCCGTTGTATGGTTGCTTCAACGGCTTTGGAAGTGAAATTGCGTTTGGCAAGCGGTGGTCGTTCGGAGCGGTAATCCATCGCTTGCATGATGGATGGATGGCCAAGCACTGATTTGCTGAGAGCTACTCCTGCCAATGCCAAACCACTCTTACGTAAAAAATCACGTCGTGTTGTCATATTTTTTTCATTAAATTCTAACCTATAGTATCAAGATCAATTCAGATTACTAAGTTCGGAGTATAATTCAATCATACAAGCGTTATCTAACAACCATTTGTATTTGTCTTGTTTCTCACCTGTCCACTCCTTACTGAACAGTCCGTTCTTATCACGGTCATATCTCCATGCGTATTCAGCATCGTCTGCCATAACTTTTATATACGTTGCATTGTGATCGACTTCAAACAAAGCCTTTAATCCTCGAAACAATATCACATTAAACCAAGGGGAATCATTATAAAATTGAACCTCTCCATGTGCTGTTTCTCGAGTTTTGACAAAATAATTGAATGTACCTCCGGCAGTTTTCTGTGCATCTATTAAATATTGCTTTTCACCCGTAGCTTTGTAAAGAAGAACTCCGGCCTGAATCATTTGTCCGCTGTTGTAAGTAAATTTCTCTTTAGCTATATGGCCATTGAGTGATTTGTTATCCCAATAAACATAATCTGACGGATCACAGAGATTGTCTTTTGTCCATTGGTAGGTCTTCTTCGCTAAATCAAGGTATTTTTCCTGCGATGTTGCCATGAAAAGTTTCATGCACAAAACAGCAGCCGGAGCGTTAGAACAGGTGTTTTTAGAGTGTTTCTTTTGTTCACACCAGAAAATACCTCCTCCCAGGTCATCTGACCAACCACTATAAATAAACTTCTGTAATTGAATGGCTTTATTTAAATACATGGTATCTTTTGTCAATGAATACAGATCAATCAAGCTTATTGCCACCCAGTCATTATCATCATAGAAACGATCACTTGGCCCATTAAATACAGGATAGGATTGATAACATGCAGGCGCTCGTTTGTTATCCCGATATTGTTCCAATCCCGGCATAATGCGGTGTTCAAGCAATTTTTTGTATTTTTTATCACCTGTCATTTGATACAAGGATACACAACCTGAAAGAACTCCTGAATAAGGCCAAAGATAAGAAACTTCCTGCTTTTTGACCTGTCCCTTATTATCAGCCAAATAGGTTACTTGCTGATTTGGATTAATTGGAAATGTCTCTGTGAACAATCCTTCATTTTCTACAGTATAAAATTTAAGGATATGCTGGAGCGTGATAGTAGCTCGAGAAATGTTCGTATCCCCTAAACTATCTTGACTATTCAAAAATATCAAAGAAAGCAGGATAGTAACATGCAAAAAAATACGATTCATAAGAATGAAAGGCTAAGTAAAAGATTTTATACAAATTATTTGACAACAGGGAAGTCGCTGATTCTTAGTCGTGCTGCCCCCATCGGGATTAGCTCAACCTCAACTTCCGGTTCTCTTGAGCTTACAGGACTATTCATTAAAGCTCCGCATAGACCGTTTTGGTCTAGTTTCCATGATGGAATCTGTTTGGCTTTTGCTTTAATTACAATAGGAGCCGACGATGGAGTAAAAGGGAAATTATCTTTTGGCCAGGCTCTTTTTTCAATTTTAAATGATTTGACCGGATCATTAGGAACTAAGACCAATCCATAATTCCAAGGTGATCTTGGAAGGATTGTCCATGATGGCCATTTGGCTTTATCAACGCCTTGTTGCCACTTGGAATCGCTAATAGCTGTGGCATCACTGGCTTCTTTAACATAGTCTTCCTTTATTTTTAATGAAAAAGTAAGAGGCCCATAATTTATACTTACACTATTGTGATTATTTATCCATTGCTGAGTTTTTATTTTCATCGGCATCGTTAATACGACATAATCTCCTCTTTTCCATTCTCTCGTTAAAACAACAATTTTCCCGGCAGGAGGATCTGTTAAAAGAGATTTGCCATTTAATTGTATAATAGTATGATTACACCATTCGGGTATCCGTAAATAAAGAGGGAATGTTACCTCCTTTTTCATAGATAGATCAATCCTAACTTGATCATCAAAAGGATAATGCGTTTGTTCATTAAAGGTTACCTCCGTTCCATCGCCAACTTTTATTTTTGCTTCACTGGCAGCATACAATGCTATAAATGCACCGTTATCTGGAGTTGCCATCCATAGATTTTCAGCATAATATGGCCAACCTTGTCCATGATTATGCTGACAGCATCGACTGCTAAACGGGTTCATCATAAAAAACGGGCCAGCATCCATTACGCCGGGACTATGATTTTTATCATCGCTTACAACCATATTGGGAGCTGTCAAATATCTCAATGCTTTAAAATCAGGAGTTAAGGCTGCAGGAAAAGTATTAAATGCAATATTTTCAGCATGATCTGCCCAAAAAGGATCTCCTGTAATACGAAGCATATTCTCATCTGAATTCATTTGTTCCACAATGCCGCAAGTTTCAATGCATTGATGGGGATCACTATACCCCGGGCGGGCAACTTCATCTGCGCCAAACATGCCACCGGGGACTTGTCCAAAATACTTACGAATAATTCGAAATACATCGTACGAGGCCCTTAAATCGCTCGAATCTTTTGAAAGTTCATAATATTCAGCTGGTTCTCTAAATCCCTGAGCAACATTTACATTATGCCAGTCAGGTAATAATCTGTACCATGATGGATCATTTGCACTATTGGCATGAGGGGTATCACGAGATTCCCAATTTGTCATGCAAAGATGAATTTTCTTGGCCAAATCCAGCAGAAAAGGAGCTCCAGTACGATTATACAACCAAAAAACGCTATATAAGTTATCCCCGGCACGAAGGCCTTCCCAATATCCTTTCAAAAAATCTTTATCTGGAATAGTGTTCTGATATTGAAAAAATCGAGTCATTAGATCAATAACACGATGATCGTGGGAGAAATCGTAATAAGACTGCAAGCAATACAACATAATCATATTGCCCCAGAAATTTCGATATCCATTTTCAAAATGTAGCGGGCCAAAATCCCCATTTGGACGCTGGCTATCAAGTACTCCGTTAATCCACACCTTTGTTTCTGCAATCATCTTTGGATCACGCAGGATATAAGCTAAATCACCATATCCTTTTAACCAATAGGGGACTTCTTCCCACCCCCAGGCTCCTTTGCCGTTTTTTGAAAGCCAGGCATTCCCTTTCTTTTGTAGCCAGGCGCTAATTTGCTCCAAATTCCCGTTTAACCCATTCTGTTGCCGAATTAAACATGTTTTAACCCATCCTTTAGGGTTAATATCTCCAATAGGCAATTTGATATACATGCTAGGGATAAGAGGAGCTCTATTACTCACATAATATGCATTTGTTGTCGCTGTACTTGGATGATCTACAATGCAAACATTTGTATGTGAAGTTGCTTCACATACAAATGCGAATAGTACAAATGTCTGCAATATCAATAACTTTTTCATCTGTCTTAATAGTAAAAGAAGTCTGTTGAAATTCCCTGTTATAAGGGTCAAATCTTTATTTTTCAATAGAGAATTTATAGATCGAATAGGTTGTGTATTTCTTTCCGGGTTTGAGCACAATGGATGGAAAATTCTTGTGATTTGGGGCATCCGGGAAGTGTTGTGTTTCCAGGCAGAATGCCGTGCGATAATCATCTTTAATGTTCTTATGTTGAAGAATATTGTTTCCTGCCATGAAATTCCCGCTGTAGAACTGAAGCCCGGGTTCAACCGTATAAACATCCATTTTTATACCTGATTTATCTCCAATAACTGTGGCTGCATGAAACAGACTGCCTGGTTTGGGATTGCTCAATACGTAGTTGATGTCATAACCTTTCCCGTAAACCAGCTGGGTATTCTTCACCCCGATACGTTTCCCTATAGCAGTTAAGGTACGGAAATCAAACGGTGTTCCTGCCACTGAATCGAATTTTCCAGTTGGGATTTGTGTGGAATCGACAGGAGTAACCTGGTCAGCATTCAGTTGAAGTTCATGATTATAAATAGTTCCGCTGCCTTCTCCGTTAAGGTTGAAGTAGGAGTGGTTTGTCAGGCTGACCAGGGTTGTTTTATCCGTCTGGGCTTCATAACTAATTTTTAATGCATTGTCCGATTCCAGGGTATAGGTCACATGAATTTGCAGGTTTCCCGGATAATTTGCTTGCCCGTCTTTTGACAGGTAGCTCAGTTCCACCGTTGAGTCATTGGGTTGTGTAGCATCCCAGACCACATCCTGGTAACCTGGTTCGCCGCCGTGTAATGAGTTGGGTGGGTTGTTGATGGCCAAATGGTATGTTTTTCCGTCTAAAGTAAAATTCCCTTTAGCAATCCGGTTGGCTACACGTCCGATAATGGCGCCATAGAAACGATCGGGAGAGGTAATATATTCCTTTACATTTGTGAAGCCTACGATTACATCCGTTGGTGCATTGTTTTTGTCGGGAACGACGATACTCACCAGCCGTGCTCCGTAATTGGTGATGGCCACCTGCATGCCATTCTTGTTTTTCAAGTGATAGAGGCTCGATGTTTTTCCATTAATGGCGTCTGAAAAATTCTTTGCTTGTAAGACGGGGATGCAGGTATTGACACTTGGTTGCTGATTAGTTGCCGTATGCGGCTTGCACGAAGCCAGCATGGCGATAGTAAGGCTTAGCCATACATAATGTTGAATGTTGTTCATGTTGTTGCAATTTTAGAAATTAATATTTTTATTTGTTTGAATGTACAAGTGGGGTTTTGTAAATTAGAAATTAAGAAGCATAACAATAATATTTTAATCATTGTATCCCATTTAGTTTTTTAATCAAATCAATTTCATCTTGAAGATAAGGGCGCCCATCTTTATGAAAAATGTCATGAAACCATACTTTAGGATCTTTCCCATCAGGCATGGGAGTATCCCACGCATATTTTGTGTTTGTTTTCCCGGTAACTAATCCCCAATTAATAGCTCCGACGTTTTCATCTTTCAACATTGGCATAATATTTGAAAAACGACTATCACGAGGTCTTGCCATGTATTCTGTGCAAATCAGTGGGCGCCCAAACGATTTTAAAATCTGAACCACACGTAAATGCCAGATAGGAGCTTCATAATCATGATATGTAATTATATCAGAATTAGCCACTTGAAACTTATTTAATTTCTCAAGATTCCAATCCCAAAGGCCAGCGCTTATAGGTTGATCTGGATGTGCTGCACGTGCCCATTGAAATACATTTTTCAGTAATGGGAAAGAAGAATTCCCTTTGTCTGAATTCCCTGGTTCATTATATAAATCCCATAATAAAACTCTCTTGTCATGTGCAAAATATCGTATCACATCTGTAACATACTTTTTCAACTCAGGGAAATAGGCACTATCTTTATATGCAGGAATTCCTGGATCCTGCACCCATTCTGAATTATGAATGCCAATCCGAGGAGCCGGCTGTGTCCCTTCTTGTGGATGACTATTCCAGCAGTCATCAAAAAAGACAAAAATCGTTTGAATATGATGTTTTGC
>DAIDKM010000101.1 GCA_027450045.1 Paludibacter sp.
AATTCCGGAATGGTTACGATCTCATTCGATTTATACAATACCGTTTCTTGCCCTATACTAAGATTGTTCTTATTACACGATGTGCAATTTACTATTGCGTAAATTTGGAGGCTGCTTGAATTAAACTGTCGCATTTGATACTTGAATCTACCTGTGCCGGAATATTTGGAAATAGGATGACATTGTTTTAATTTTGCATTTTATTCGATATCGGATTCTTTCAGGGACAGGACTCAGTAGTAGAAAATAATTAGCGTCGTGAAATCTTCTTCGTAGTACCCGGTAAAGTTTCATTTAAACGAACGAATCCATTTCCCTTCTCCTTTGGAGAAGATGCCGAAGGACGGATGAGGTCAGGAATTGGAAACAACAGCCAGCTACAGAAAGGAGATAATTAGGAAGAGGTCAAAATTCAAAACACGACATTATCATGTTCATATTACTTCCATCGTTTCCCAAGATAAAAAAATAGGCGGATATGCAACGTCAGAAAACTTCCAAACCATCGTATGTACATCATTAGCAAAGAATTTCATTTTTCGGCAAGCCACGCCCTGAACCGTTTACCCGAAGAGCATCAATGTAGCAGAGTTCATGGACATAATTATGTGGTAACCGTGTTTTTCCGTTCAGCAGTGCTTAACGATATCGGTTTTGTGATCGATTACCTCGATTTGGAGCCGGTGAAACGTTATGTCGATGAACAACTCGACCATCAGCACCTGAACGATATTTTATCCTTTAATCCCACCGCCGAGAATCTTGCTAAATATCTTTACGACACGTTTAAGCCTCAATTTTCTGCATTGTTTAAAGTCGAAGTGAGTGAAACGCCCAAAACGAAGGCATCATATGAAATCGATTGATGTGTTGAACGTAGTCGAGATCTTTTATTCCATACAAGGCGAAGGGGCGAATTTCGGGAAACTGGCTATCTTTGTGCGGCTTTCGGGTTGCAACGAGAACTGTTGGTTTTGCGATACCGATTGGAGTCATGGAACGAACATGACCATTGCCGAAGTGTTGAGCGCAGTACAACAATATCCCTGCAAAATGATTATCTGGACAGGTGGCGAACCGACTTTGCAACTTACAGACGAGGTACTTGGTCATTTTAATGGCTATTTTCACTGCATCGAAACCAACGGGACAAATAAAGTACCGTCAAAGATCGATTATATTGCTTGCAGCCCAAAGGTAACACCTGAATTGTTGCGGGAGAATTTCAAGTCTGTTGATGAGTTTCGTTATCCGATTGGAGTAGGGGAGATACCGCCCCGAATAGAGGAATTACCTCCCGCTGCCAATTATTTCATAAGCCCGCTTTTTGTGGGGGAAGAAAAGAAACGGTTCAGCCGTAACGAAGAAAACCTGACCTATTGCATCGACTTCGTGAAACAGCATCCTGCCTGGCGTTTATCCGTGCAGATGCACAAACTGCTGAATGTGGAATAGTGCATTGAAAAAATGGTTTCACTACTTCTTTCCTTTTGTTTATATGTTAGAACGTGTTCATCTTGCAAGACTATTTTGAACGTAAAAGGAAATCATTACATTTGTATGTTTATTTAAAAAGTATGCAATCTTCGTATTGCTATGATTCCATCTATGATCCATAAATCAATTACTCTATGAACAAATTTACATTCTCTACACGTCTGGTAATTTTGGTATTTGTTGCTCTGTTAAGCGGTCTCCCTTTTCATAGCATAGCGCAAACACGCGATGTGTTGGTGTCGCATATCGATTCGACAGTTCGTCCCGGCAATGACTTTTTCATGTTTGCCAATGGACGATGGTTTAAGGAACATCCCATTCCACCCAGCGAACAATCGAATGGTATTTTTCAGATGATACAAGACACGATCAACGCACAGATTCATGATGTCTGCGTTTCATCGGCTAAGAATCAAAATGCTGTCAAAGGCAGTGCACGACAAAAGATTGGTGATTTTTACTATTCCGGCATGGATAGCGTGTCGTTGAATAAAAACGGCATCACACCGTTGAAATTTGATTTTGCCCGCATCAACCGGATACAAAATGGGAAAGAGTTGATGCAGATGATTGCTTACCTGCATACCGTGGCGGCATCGCCGATGTTTAGTTTTTATGTGGGACAGGATGATAAAATCAGCAGCAAAAATGCCGTGCATCTTTCACAGGGAGGATTAAGCCTGCCCGATCGTGACTATTATTTTGCAACCGATAAACAGGCGGTTGAGGTACGGAAGCAATTTATGATTTATCTTCAGAAACAGTTTTGTAACATGGGCTATGCACCTGCACAAGCTAATATGGCTGCTCTGCAAGTGATGAAATTGGAAACCGCTTTGGCTAAGGCATCGCGTGAACGTGCCGATACACGTGATCCGTTGAAGAATTATACCAAAATAACGTTGGCTGCATTGGAACATCAAATGCCACATCTTTATTTTGCTGCTTTTATGCAATCGATGGGTTTGCCAACGGTCGATTCTGTCATTGTTGGCCAACCTGAATTTTTAACCGCAGTGAATGGAATGATGACTACGTTTCCTCTTTCGGTGTGGAAAGATTATCTAAAATTTCAGTTGCTGAATAGTCTGTCCGATTACCTCAATGATGCAACCTACCAATTGTCATTCAATTTTTATTCAAAAACATTGAGAGGTATTCAAGAGCCGCGTCCACGCTGGAAACGGGTGACAGATCAAACGGATGGTGCTTTAGGTGATTTGGTAGGTCAGGTTTACGTGTCCGATTATTTACCCAAAGGTACCAAAGCAAAATTGTATGAGATTGGTCATCGTATTAAAGAGATTTATGCCGAACGCATTAAAAACCTCGATTGGATGTCGCCGGCTACAAAAGTGAAAGCATTGCACAAATTGGATGTCATGATCATGAAGGTGGGTTATCCTGACAAATGGAAGGATATGAGCGCATTGCACATTGATCGTTCGTCGTATGTAAAAAATGTGATGCGTGCCAATGAATGGGCAGTGCACTATATGGTTGCCAAATACGGCAAACCGGTTGACCGAACGGAATGGGATATGGAGCCTCAAACGTACAATGCGTATTATAATCCTTCGAATAATGAAATTGTGGTACCTGGATGTAATATTTTAGTGCCGGGTTACGAGCATAAGATGGCCGACGATGCTATTTTATATTCTATTATTGGCGGCTCTACATTTGGTCATGAAATGACGCACGGATTTGACGATCAAGGTTGCAAATACGATGCCGAAGGAAATTTGCACAATTGGTGGACGCCGGACGATAGTACGAAGTTCTTTGCAAAAACAAAGATGATTGTGGCTCAGTTCAGTAAATATGTAGCCGTGGATAGTTTGCATGTAAATGGCGATATGACACAAGGTGAAAACATTGCCGATCTGGGAGGCATTACCATGGGTTATCAGGCATTTCAACAAACAGAACAATACAAATCGCATGAAAAGATTGATGGGTTGACGCCGGATGAACGCTTCTTCCTCGGCTATGCAATGGCATGGATGATCGATGAACGTCCGCAAGCCATAGCCAATCAAGTTCGAAGTGATGTACATTCACCGGCAAAGTTCAGAGTGAACGGACCGTTGTCCGATTTAGATGCCTTTTATAAAACGTTTCATGTGCGTAAAGGCGATGCCATGTGGTTGCCCGAATCACTTCGGGTGAAAATCTGGTAAATAAATTAGTAAAATGTCTCTATAGCATTATGTCATAAAAAATCCCGTTCTTTTCTCTATAACTAAGAAAGGAACGGGATTGAACTAACACCTATAAACTACCTATTAGCATTTATACGAATCACATTTTATAAAATCACATCCTGACAGAAGCATTCTCATTTATTTTCAATTGCTTTGGTGAATGAATATCTATGCTTGTTTCGTCTGATAGCTGACAACGTTCAACAAATTGTTTGTATGCGAGTTGCCATTTATCTTTGTCCTGTGGTAAAAATGTTTCAATCGTTGTCGAAGCGCGAATAAACGTTCTTATTTCTTGTAAGGATTCAAAATGTCCCGCTGTTTTGGCTTGAATCATAATATTGCCAATTGCTGTTGCTTCTGCCGGACCTGCTTCTACCTCAATGCCTAATGAATTTGCCGTTAGTTGGTTCAAAAATGAGTTTCGTGATCCACCACCGATGATATGTAACTTTTCGATTGGAAAAGAAGCAAACGACTGCAACAAGTTGAAAATATGTTTGTACTTCAGCGCAAGACTTTCGAAGATAGATCGTACAAATTCTCCAACTGTGGATGGTTGACCTTGTCCTGAAGCTTGACAATAAGCCACAATAGCCTGAGTCATACTTGCCGGATTACTGAATGCCGGAGCATCAGGATCGAAAAGAAAACGAAACGGTGTTGCCTCCTGACTCATGGAAATTAATTCATTATATGTGTAGGTATGATTCACATCCCACTCTTTGCGACATTGTTCTAATATCCACATTCCGGTGATATTTTTCAAGAAACGAATGGTTCCGTCAACGCCTCCTTCGTTTGTAAAATTAGCTTGTTGCGAACGGTTGTTGATGATTGGCTCCAACAACTCAATCCCCATAAGCGACCATGTCCCGGAACTTAAATAGGCAAAATACGGATTAGATGCCGGTACAGCAACCACGGCTGAAGCTGTATCATGTCCTCCGACAGCAACCACAGGTATCTCATCCAATCCGGTTGCAAGTGCAATCTCTTTGGTTAGTTTCCCAACTACATGACCTGAAAAAACCATTTCATCCGGAAACTGTGAACGTTTTATCCCGATAAGTTTTAATAATTCAATATTCAAATCCTTTTTTACCGGATCAAGTAATTGAGACGTGGAAGCAATGGTGTATTCCATAATCTGTTTGTCGGTTAGTAGATATGAAATAGCATCCGGCATAAACAGCAACTGCTTCGATGCGTTAAGTTGAGAGGAGTGTCTTAACTGCAAAGCATATAATTGAAAAATTGTATTGAAATCCATGGTTTGGATTCCTGTCTTTGCATACAACTCATCAAGAGGCAGCATCTTTGCAAAAGACGCCGTGTTTTCTTTGTGTGTGTAGTTTCGATAAGCAAACGGAAGTCCCATTAATGATCCATCTTCCCCAACGAAAGCAAAATCCACTCCCCATGTATCGATACCGATAGAGACAGGGTGAATACCTTTTCGTGCTGCAAGTGTCAATCCTTCTCTGATATGTGTAAACAATTGAAAAATATTCCAATAAAATTTGCCATGTATATTTACCAAGTCATTTGGAAACTTATGAATTTCCTCTAATATGAGTTTTTTGTTTTTGATACTGCCGCAAATAACTCTACCACTGGTTGCTCCTAAGTCAACTGCTAAAAACGAATGCTGATTCATTATATTAATTCAATATGTTTATTTGAGAATTACTTATAGGATCGATTATTTATTCATTAAAGAAGGGAAAACACAGGAAAAAATGAGTATTACCAGACCA
>DAIDKM010000102.1 GCA_027450045.1 Paludibacter sp.
TTTGTCAATGGCCGGAAAATATTTTGTAAATGTTACCGATACGTTGGGTCATAGTGTGAACGACTCAGTCTATGTTCAGGTTTTACCACCTCCGGCATCAGACTTTATGATGTCAAAAAATACAATTGATAGCCGCAATAATATTGTAACATTCTCGGTAAAGCCTAAAGATGGCGTACATTATCAATGGAATTTTGGGGATGGGACGATGGATTCTGTATCGCTTTCCCCAACTCATACGTATACAATTAATGGCGATACTGCCGAATATGTGGTAACGCTTAAAGCCATCATTGATTCAACAGGCTGCACCAACACTTCCTCGCAAACCATCGAAGTGACGCCTTTTGTTCCGAATGTGTTTACTCCAAACGGAGACGGAATCAATGATGTTTTTATGGCCAATTTTGACCTGCAAATATACGATCGCTTCGGTATTTTAATGTATCAGGGAGACCAGGGATGGGACGGCACCTATAAAGGACACGAAGCAGATCCGGATACCTATTTTTACGTGCTTCATTTTATGGATGCAAAAAAGCACCAACAGACAAAAAAAGGGTATGTCATGTTGCTTCGATAACGCAACAACTTTTACCTAAAAGGAGAAACGTGGCAGAGCCATTAAAATACCATCATCACAGAGTTCATATCCCATGTCGACGGGTATCCGACGGCTATTCGACGGCCTGTAAAAACTCATTAGAAGGGCAGGTATAATACATTTATAACTGAGATATAGTATATCTTTAAAGGAGTACTATATATGTACTATATCTATACTATATATGAGCTATAAATATACTATTACAGGCTTTCAGATACCCGTCGGATAGCCGTCTACACCCGTAAGAAGAACATTATAAAAACATTCAATGCTCCACTACCTTTAAAAGGATGGAGCATTTAGTGTTTTTGATAACCATGCATTGGCTATCCTAACCAACCGAGTTCTATCGAATATTTATTCCAAAGCCAACAGACGCAGCAGAATACCGTTGTAACGTATATTGAGCATGGAACGCAAATATCCAGAGGATTTTCAATCTGAACCCAACTGTTAATCCCGGGCTAAAAGAAGAGTAATGAAGCGGAATTGGATTCTCTATCGTATTAATGTTATACTTGTTATTGCTAGCAAGAGTGCCCAATTCAGGGTAATTGCCTGTGAAGTTGAAGTCGAAATTACTGTTGGTGACGCCAAGTCCTACATAAGGAGTAAAAAACAAGAGCCTTTTTGACACAATAATATTGGCCATCAAAGAGTTAGCAGACAACCTCATCCCCTGATTATTATA
This sequence comes from Paludibacter sp., assembly GCA_027450045.1. Taxonomy (GTDB): domain Bacteria; phylum Bacteroidota; class Bacteroidia; order Bacteroidales; family Paludibacteraceae; genus Microbacter. The sequence goes on from DAIDKM010000102.1 coordinate 1,299, forward strand.
AACTGAAAGATCAGATGGTTCATTTATCATGTTAGGGTCTGAAACAAGATCATTAGGCATAATGGAGTTGTTAAAGTTATAATCAAAATTGACGTGCGTATAGCCAACCATAACAGCGGCGTCAAATGGCAAGAGTTTGACCACAGGAATCCATTGTTTGATATTGTGCTTCCATCCAATACCCCACAATCCTACTTTATAATTATTATTGTGAATGTTAGGGACAAAGCGGAAAGACAAATCATTCCCAAATGGGAGTCCGATCGTTATTTGGGCATTGACTGCCGGAATCACCGGAGTTACCCCTTTTGGTGTGGTAAAAGAAACAATGGTTTTTCCATTTTCCACTAATTGCAATGGTACGCCATCTCCTTTTCCTCCGATAGTTGGCGCTGTAGTTACACCGGCAGGAGCTTGCAACGTTGTCAAACCCAATAAACTGAATGTTTTGTCAGATGAGGGAACAAGTAATCCGCCTGCACCGACCGTAATATCAAATCCCAATACTTTATGCGTAGCTGCCGTATTGTACCAGTTGGTTCCTAGTCCGTCAGCAAAACCATAACCTACCGGTTTAATATATCCCTGAGCTAAGGTTTGGATATCGGTGGCGCCTGCTTTGAATAAGTTTGTAATATCACTTTGTGCGTTAAGCATCGTGGGCATCCATAGCATTAAACCCAGCGCTCCATAAATAAGTAACCTCTTGTTTTTCATAATTATGTGTTTTAAAAAGTGGGGGTTATTAGTAGTTGCATTTCAAACAAAGAAACCATGTTTCGATTTGAAAACATATCTATATCAGATAAAGTTGAAGATTCAAATACCAATCTGAAGGTAAATATGTCTATCACAAATGATCAACAACAAAGATAATGCTGTTTTTTAAAATTCAATCCAGATAGACTAATAAAATTCAGATTTCGCATCAGGCAATAGAAACTGCATGGTGGAATGTATTAAGATTGAAGGTATCTGAAAGGCAAGAGTAATTTGAAGATAAACAAATCTGCCAATGAAATCTGCAATCTCTCACTGATTCAATTTTTCCATTCTTGGTCAAATTTCTGTTAGTCAGGAACTTCAAATCTTTCAGATTTCACATTTCATACAAGAAAGTGATTAAATCTTTGAGAAGAAATAACCTATTATTGGCTTTTCAATGAATAACTTACCTCGTCGGCTTCACAACTTCATTGTTTTGTAACATTTTTAATAATTGGAGTGAGTACCTTTGCAGCAGAAATCAATTTCATCCGCCACTTGATATTTAACACTTATTCCTCGACATTGTTGAAAACTTTTGAAAACAAAAGCGGTTTTTTTGTAGATTTATTGTACTTTTGCGCCATAGAAGGTTTAGAACGTCATTTATTATTTAAAAAAGCAGATTATCAAGTTGTCGTATAACAGAATATTTATTCTTAAATGTAATTGAGATCAAGAAGCAGAGAGACTAATAGCCGTTCTTATTGTTTAATTAATTCAAATTGTATGAAAAAAACAAGTATGCGTTTACTCCTGATCGTGTTTGGCTTGGTCATGTCATTGACCGCCATGGCACAGGTTACCACATCAAGTATGTCTGGACGAGTCACCGATGTAAAAGGTCCTCTCATAGGGGCTACTGTGATGGCTACTCACTTACCCTCCGGTACAAAATACGGAGCAGTGACTAATAGCGATGGGTATTACACCATCCAGGGGATGCGTCCCGGAGGGCCTTACCAAGTGCAGGTCACTTATATTGGTTATACTAAAACAATTTTCGATGGTATAACACTCCATTTAGGTGAAATGTACCCATTAAACTGTGTTCTGAAAGAATCTTCTCACACATTGAATGATGTTGTGGTTGTTGCTTCAAAAATTGTTGAACGAGCCGGTACCAACACGGATGTTTCGACACGGCAAATTGAAAGCATGCCAACAATCAGTCGTAGTATTAACGATTTCACCCGTTTGTCTCCTTACGCAGGAAGCAGCAGTAGTTTTGCAGGTCAGGATGGGCGTTATAATAATATCACGATTGACGGCGCAAACTTCAAAAACAACTTCGGGTTAAGTTCTAATAATTTACCCGGTGGTGATGCGCAACCTATTTCATTGGATGCTATTTCAGAAATTTCGGTCAACGTTGCGCCCTTTGATATTCGTCAATCGCAATTTACCGGCGCGAGTGTAAACGCTGTTACCCGAAGCGGTGATAACACTTTAAAAGGTTCTGCTTACACGTTTATTCGTCCAAAATCATTTACCGGAAATCATATTGGGAGTACAACCATTGCCGGAGCTAATTCGCGTAATCAAGAAACGTATGGATTTCGTTTGGGAGGATCAATTATTAAAAACAAGTTGTTCTATTTTGTGAATGCTGAAATTCAAAATACCACTTTGCCAAGTGGAGCATTTGAACCAAGCACAAATGGTGTAGGTAATGCTTCGACTAATACAGCGCGAACAACAGTGGCAGATTTGAAAACCATGAGCGATTTTTTGAAAACAACTTATGGATACAATGCCGGAGCTTACCAAAACTTCGGGAATTTCAGCAGCAACAACTACAAAATTTTAGGTCGTATTGACTGGAATATTGATCAAAACAACAAATTGACAGTACGTTACAACTATGTACATTCAAAAAATGATGTTTTAACCAATTACAATAGCGGCCCCTATTTAGCTCAAAAAGGATCGGGACGTAGCAGCATTCAATCAGTGGTATTCTCCAATGCCTGGTATAATATGACCGACGTTGTTAGTTCAATTACCGGCGAATTAAACAGTAACTTCAGTCACTCAGTTTCGAATAAATTATTAGTGAGCTATACCCATATTCAAGATAAACGGGGAACAAACAGCACCCCATTCCCATTTGTTGATATCTGGACAGGCGGTGATGCTTCAAATAATGGGAAAGGTGGCGATCAATATATGAGTTTTGGCGAAGAATTGTTCACCTACAACAACAACGTGATTAACAACACGTTTAATGCTACCGACAATGTAAGCATCAACATCGGTAACCATACACTAGTTGGAGGAATGTCGTATGATCAGCTCTATTTCTATAATAGTTATTTGCGTGAAGGCACCAGCTATTATCGTTATAACTCGATGGCTGATTTTATGAATAACGCAAAGCCCATCGGATTTGGCTACACCTATGGCTACAACGGCAACGATGCTCCTGGCCAAGAATTGACCTTCGGTATGGGTGCAGTTTATTTGCAAGATGAATGGAAGATTCAACCCAATTTCCGTTTAACTTACGGCGTTCGCATTGAAGAACCCTATTACCTGAATAAGTTACCTGACAATACCACGTTAGATAATCTGAACTTTTTGCCACAAATGGTTACCTTGGGCGGCAATCAAGTGCTACAACCTTACCACATGAGTGTAGGAACCTGGCCACGCTCGCAAGCTACAGTAGCACCCCGTATCGGTTTCAATTGGGACATGAAACCAGACCATTCGATTATTTTACGTGGTGGAACAGGCATTTTCACCGGTATGTTGCCTTTTGTATGGTTTACAAACCAACCAGGTGGTTCAGGTATGATTCAAAGCCCTGAAATAAGTTTGAATGGGACACAGCTTCCTGCAAATTTCAAATTTGAACCAGACTTTAAGAAGTTAACTTCCGAATATCCAACCTTGTTCCCGAATACACCGGGCTCTCTCCCAACAGGGTCAAATGTGGCCGAAGTTGCTAAGAATTTCAAGATGCCACAAGTATGGCGTTCCGACCTGGGTGTTGATTTGCAGTTACCGTCTCAAACACAAGTAACTGTAGAAGGGTTATATTCGAAAGACATCAATGCAATTCTTCAGCAAAACGTCAATCTACCAAATGCACAATCACAGTTTGCAGGCCCCGATCCACGTCAACGCTGGACTTCAAACAAGATAGTAAGTACCATTGGTTCTGCCATGATTTTGAGCAATACGAACTTAGGTTATTCATACTCACTGTCTACGCAAATTAAAAAGACTTTTGACTTTGGTCTGTCTGCCATGATTGCTTATACTTATTCTGTGGCAAAAGATGTAACCCCAAACCCAGGATCAACC
>DAIDKM010000103.1 GCA_027450045.1 Paludibacter sp.
GAAACAAATAGTTTAAAGTTACTGTCTACCAAACTAAAGCGTCTCTCACCAAGCATATAGGCGCCAGTGAAATTCAATTCGCAGATAGTTCCATCCGAATCAAGAATAAAATAGCCTATCGGGGCTAAATCGTACAACATCGTGTACTTCTTAAGCGCTGTTTCGGCAGTTTCATAAGCCTGTTTCAACTCTTCATTCTGCATTTCCAATTCAATTTGATGCACTTGTAGTTCGTGTAGAAGTTTTTTTACATCCGCTTCTATCACGGGTTTATCTGCATTCTTTTGCATCTCCTGGAGATGCTCTTCAGCTTTCATGCGTAGCATGTGGGCATCCGTAAAATCAAGGTCTTCAGTACTCATGGCGTCTTTATTTTAGTTTGTATTTATAGTGAGAATTTCATAGTCGGTAGTCTCGCAATATCAATATTATAGTATCAAAGAGAGCAACTTGGAAGTTATGGGAAGGCGTGAAGTTAATGACGCTAAATCTGCTCTATTCATTTAGAGGAAGATTGTTTTCGCCTATTTTTTTGCAATCATTATCAATCCAATGGGGTTTTTCAAGCTATTGCATAGTGCATTTACCGACCATTCAACAACTTGCACATTCCCTCCTGCTGCTGTGATCTCCATTTTATAATTGGTGGGAACAATGGCTTCGGTTAGCAGCTTGCGCAATCCTTTTTCCATCTTTTTTTGCTCTTGTTCGGGAATAAATAACTGAAGAAAATTCTGATTTAATACCTCCTTCTGCTTTTTGGCAAAAAACTTTTCGGCTTCGGAATTAAAGTCAACTATTTTCCAGTCATTTGATAACTGAACGATTACATCAGAAGATACATTTATGAGTAAGCGGTGTATTTTCTCTGTTTCGATCAATTCTCCTTCCATCTGCTTGAAATCGGATGTGTTGATAAACGTGATTACCAACCCGTCTATTCTGTCGTCGTAGGTGCGATACGGCATAATGCGAATGGAAAACCATCGTCCGTCTTTTGTGGGGATTTGTTTTTGTATAAAGATAAGTGTTCGTAAAACTTCACGCGCATCGGCAGCCAGTTCCGGGTATATAAGGTCGGAAACCTGATCCGTAAAAGGACGCCCTATGTCGCTTTTTATCAATTTAAATATTCTGGTTGCCTGATCGGTATATCGACGGATATTCAATTCTTTGTCGAGAAATAATGTAGCAATATCAGTACTGTTTAGCAGGTTCTTCATATCATTATTCACCCGCGAGAACTCATCCACTTTCGATTGCAATTCAGCATTCACCGTTTGAAGTTCTTCATTCAGACTTTGCATTTCTTCTTTTGACGTGGTAAGTTCTTCATTGGTCGATTGCAGTTCTTCATTGGTCGATTGTAATTCTTCGTTCGTAGATTTCAGTTCTTCTTGCGAGGTTTGCATTTCTTCGAGTGTACTCTGCATTTCTTCACGAGCACGCTGCAATTCTTGCTCCAATTCCGATTGTCGCGCGTTCGCTAAACCCTTCTCACTATTTTCACCCGATTCTTTGTGATCGGGAGTCTTAGGAACATCCGAAAAGATGATCATTACCATGCCGCTCAAAGGCTCCGGCTTGTCGATCCATTGAATAGTGACATTTACTAATTGAGTATCACCGTTTGTGCCAACCTTGATATGGTGCAAAACCACCAGTTCTTTCTTCATTAACGATTGTCGGAAGGCTGCCGGGAATTCATTACGTAATCCTTCGCGTAGCATGGCAAAAATGTTCATGTTCGCTTTGCCGACTGCCGGCTCTAAGTATTTTCCCGTACGACCGCTAATATAAATGATATCTCCCTTTTCGTTTACCAAAACGCCCGGAGGTGAAAAATGCTGCAACAACAGTTGGTCGGCAAGCGTTTGTATGTTTGACAGTGATTTAACTGGCGCCGGCACTTCAACATTTGGTTGTTTAGGTCGCGCAAAAGAAGAAGGGAAATCAAATAATTCAGGAATTTGATTTGTAACAGAACGCTTATATATTTTCAATTTGGCATCAACGGAGGTAAAAAAATGACTCTGAGAACCCAGTGTTTCAGCACTTCCAAGCACCATGTATCCTTCGGGATTAATACTATAATAAAACAAGCCAAGTAATTTTTTTTGCAACTCCGGATCCATGTAAATCAAAAGGTTTCGACACGTAAGAATATCGATTTTGGTAAAAGGAGGATGAAGAATAAGATTGTGTTTTGCAAAAACAACCATTTCCCTTATTTCATTATTCACGCGATAGCCGTCGTCTGTTTGAATAAAGAAACGGTTTAACCTCTTTTTTGATACATCGGCAGCAATATTTGCAGAGAAAACACCTTTTCTGGCTGTTTCAATCGCTTCATGGTCGAGATCGGTAGCAAATATCTGTAATGAAATTCCTCCGTGAGGATTTATTCTTTCGAGCGCTTCTTTGAACACCATGGCTAAAGAATATGCCTCTTCGCCGGTAGAACAACCCGGAACCCAAGCCCGTAATATTGAACCCTCTTGCTGGTTAGCGATCATAGACGGGAAAACTGTCTCTTCCAACTTTTCCCAAACCACAGCATCGCGAAAAAAAGTGGTTACGCCAATCAATAATTCTTTGAAAAGAATATCTACTTCTTTCGGATTCTCCTGTAAAAAGTGGACGTAGGAAGGTATTTTGTCAATCTTGTGAATGCCCATGCGTCTTTCGATGCGGCGATAGATCGTATTTTTTTTATACAAGGAAAAGTCGTTGCCTGTATGTATCCGCAATAGAATGATAATTTTTTCGAGTGCGCTTTGGTCTTTAATCTCAATCTCCATATTTGATTTAACTACAGGTATTTGTTTTAGGAAAGCGATGAGTTTTGCAGGTAACTCATTGGCCGGAGCCACAATATCTATCAATGTGGAATCAATGGCATTACGGGGCATGCTATCGTATTTAGCGTCAGTAGGTTCTTGCACCATTACTATTCCGTTTTTTTCTTTCAAAGCTCGAATTCCAGCACTACCGTCAGAACCCATCCCCGAAAGAATAACTCCCACACCATGTTCTTGCTGGTCGTCAGCAAGCGAGCGTAAGAAGAAATCTATCGGAAGGCGCAGCCCTCTTATTTCTATGGGTTGAAATAAAAATAACACTCCTTTTAATATAGACATGCTCTTGTTTGGAGGAATCACATAAACACAGTTTGGCTCTACCGTTGTTCGGTCTTTAACCTGAAAAACCTGCATCTTGGTAATCCGCTGAAGTAATTCCGGCAACATGCCTTTTTGTGTTGGATCCAGATGTTGAATCACAATGTATGCCATCCCGCTGTTTGCAGGCACATTATCTAAAAACTGTTCCAATGCTTCCAGCCCACCCGCTGATGCACCGATGCAGACAATCGGGAATTTACCGGTAGAAGAATCAGAACCCGTTTCTTTTGAAGATTCTGTCGATCTTTCTTTTTGAGGTCTCACTTGTATAAAATTTAAATACCACGTTCAAATTATCCTTCATCATGCAAATGTCTTATTGAGTTGACAAATTTATGAAAAAAATCATGCTCTATGGCATTCTATATCTTTTAATGCGTCAGGTTCTTTGCTTAGCAAAATCTTGATGACAAAAGTCTACAACCAAGTGAAACATGAGAATCATCGCGGTTTTTTTGTAGGGATGATGAAAAGCGGAATAGTCGTATGATGTAACACCTTTTCCGTTACACTTCCCATGAGTACCTCATCCAACCATCTCCGGCTGTGCGATCCCATCACAATGACATCAGCATGCGACTCTTTTGCAGCTTTTAATATGGATTCGGCAAAATCACCTTCTTTTACGAGGGTTTTAATGGCCTCATCACCAAGGTGGTGTTTTGATTTATCAAGAAATTGTTGAGCTGCATTTTTTACATCTTCAACGCTACTCATTGGCGCTGGAGCTGTAAACATATTGCCCACATATCCCATCATGGGAGCTGATTCCATGGAAGAATAAAAAATCGGATCTACAATTACATGCAGCAAAATAGCTTCAGCTCCCATTGTTTTTGCTAAAGAAAAACCTTTTTCTGCTACTTTTTGTGCGGTTGGATTAAAATCCAGTGCAATCAATACTTTCGTCATTTTAATTGTTTTCATTTATTTGTTTTTTTATTTAATGATATAAATACTGTCTCCACTATAGATAAATCTTTAGGATTATGAAATGTCATTCTCCTTTGTCTTCTTCCAGCTCATTTGAATCATCGCCTCCTAAACTATAATAATTATTCTCTTCATCCTCACTACCGGCATTTTCTTGTTGATCATCCAATTCTGAACCGGGTACATCTAAGTCGCTGCCGGACATATCGTCTTTGAAATCTTTCTCGTTTGTTGCTCCGGCTTTATCGATTCCATTCGATTCTTTCGTCTTCGAAATATCTTCGGGATTTATATCCTTCTCTTCCTGATATTTATTATAAAGATCTTCGTCATCAGGATATAGCGGATATCCCTGAAGATTATTTTTTTCATCGTTGTCCGCGTTTTTATTCTTTAGCGACATAGCTGTTTTATTTTATTTGCTTTTTTCTTATTATTCCGTAGATATGATGCCTTATATGGAACAAATAATAGCTTAATAAAACAATAGTACATGTAACTATTATTCCAAACGCAAAAGCTGAGAGTGTTTGTTGTGTGATATCAACATTCTGAGCATGTAAGTCTGTGATGATAGAAGCTAAACACGCTCCGATCAATAACAAACTTATACCAACCAATAAAATAATTTTCTTTTTCATTTCAGTAGGTGTTTTAATTTGTTTTATTCTAAACATAGCTGACTTTCATCATATTCGTTCTTCCGTGAAGGCTAAGGGGTGTGCTGCCAACGTGAATCACACAGTCACCCTCTGCCAATAAATTTTTAGCTTTAAGCATTTCTATCGATTCGAGAATTGCCTTGTCTAACTGGTTGTAAGTATTCAGATAGAAGGGTATAATTCCCCATATCAACGAAATTTTATGTAACAGTTTTTTGTTATCGGTAAAGGCATAGATGGTAGATTTTGGTCTGTGACTTGAGATTCTGATTGCCGTATATCCTGATTGTGTAAATGTAATGATCGCTTTAGCACCAACTTGTTGCGCTAATTTCGATACCCCGTAGCAAATGGAGTCGGCGAGAAAAGCCGGAGTTCCTCCTGTAGTCGTATGTTCCTTAATGAAAGAATTTCCGTGATTTTCGGTATAATCAATAATCCGTTGCATGCTGTTGATCGTTTCAACAGGATATTTACCAACT
>DAIDKM010000104.1:0-482 GCA_027450045.1 Paludibacter sp.
GAAGGTTGTTTACCGATTTCAAATCCAATTCGGGAACAAATTGCGTAATGACTTTGATAGGTAATACTCTCAGCGGATAAATACATTCAATTAAAATAGGCGGTAATAGGGCAAATGTACCTTCACCCCCCAATGTATCTATTAAAAGATTCAATTGTGCGATAAATTCTTTTTCCTCCTTTTCACGTTGCAGTTTTCGCTTGTTTTGCTCCAACTGCTTGCGGTTCATCTTTTTCATTTAAGGCTATTTAATGTAATTACGCCACAAACGTACACATTAATTTCTATAATTCATGTATTTAAATTAACTATTTTATTCGTTGGGGTTGATTGTCTCCACTTTTCAACCTTTAGAGTTCCTTTTCAAAAAATTCTCATGAATACGCTGTGGAAAATTACCCTTTGGCTCAAGTCTCAAATCAACCCGGTTATCATCGCCTTGCCGGTCTATCTCCCATGCAGACGGGTATCCGACGGCTATT
>DAIDKM010000104.1:492-5110 GCA_027450045.1 Paludibacter sp.
CCTTCAGCTGTGTTTGTGTCATCTCCCATGTCGACGGCTTCTCGACGGCCATCTGACGGCCTATAAAAACTCATTGAAAGGACAGGTATAATGCATTTATAACTGAGATATAGCATATCTTTAAAGGAGTACTATATATGTACTATATCTATACTATATATGTGCTATAAATATACTATTACAGGCTTTCAGATACCCGTCGGATACCCGTCGAGAGGCCATCTGAGCAACACACAAATGAAAGAAAACAACCCAAAACTTCTTGTTTTAGTGGGAAAAGCGATAAAAGGAGAAAATAAATAGTGCCGGAACCCTTCATGGCTGAAACCGGCAAAGTTTTACATAAACGAATGAATAGCGGTAAAACATTCATTCGTAACGCCTTCACTCGGAACAAAGGCATTACTGCGAAATATTGTTCAGCGACAGTCTCTCTCAAAGAAAAGCTATCGCTATGGTTCCATTATTGTAAATGGATTAAACCCCATTCCTATTTATCTGTTTATACTTGGTTTTAATGGGCAGAAGGGACGATCCGCCTTAACGGGATTCGTTACATCCAATCTCAGAGAGGGAAAATGCGCTATTGCACACGTTAGGATTACAAGCGGGTGACACGCACGACACCTTTTACCATCTCTATTTTTTTGATGAGAGAGGATAATTGGGCTACATCGCTAACCATCACGGAGATGGTTCCTTCGAAGAACGTGTCGCGTGAGTTGACAACAATGGAACGCATCTGCACGTTTTTCTCCTTCGATAACACGGAGGTGATATTGTTTACAATGCCGATATCGTCATTCCCGATTATTTGCAATGTAGCCAGGTCTGATTTACTTGACTTTCCGGCCCAGCGCACATCAATGATGCGATAGCCGAAGCGCTCTTTAAGTTGTTCGGCATTGGGGCAATTGTTGCGGTGAATCTTTATACCACCGGAAACGGACACAAACCCGAAAACCTGATCGCCGTAAATGGGATTACAACATTTAGCAAACGAGTATTGCACGTTTCGCACATCATTCCCGATCACCAAGACATCCTCTTCGGTGGTGATTTTCTCAAGATCGGTTTGCTTTGAAAAGTGCTCCACACTACGTAGAACAGTTGTTTCGGCTTCGTCGGTGCGCTTTGCCATGTCTTGCAGCTCATCGCACAACGTAATCACGTCTAAATGCTCGAACGAGATGGCCTGATAAAACTCAGACACAAACTTGAAACCGTGTTTGCGGGCTAAAAGTGTAATTTGCGATTCATCAAATTCCACTTTGCGGTTTTTCATGCGCCGTTGCAACGCTTCGCGTCCTAAGTCGGCAGCCTTGTTTTCTTGCTCTTTGATCGATTGCTTGATTTTCGCACGCGCTTTCGATGTGACGGCAATCTTCAACCAGTCGGATTTAGGTGTCTGCGAAGGCGAGGTGAGTATTTCCACCTGATCGCCATTTTGCAATACATATCGTATGGGGACATTCCGCTCCCCCACTTTGGCTCCCACGCAGCGGCTTCCTAAGTTGGAATGGATGGCAAAAGCAAAGTCGAGCACGGTAGCTCCTTTTTTCAGCTTAAACAAGTCACCGTTCGGGGTAAACACGAAAACATCATCGTCGTAGAGATTCAGCTTAAAACTATCCATCACCTCAACGGCGTTCATTTCAGGGTTCTCAAGAATGTTCCGGATGTTTTTGAGCCATTCGTCCATGCTGTCCGATTCGCTTTTGATACCTTTGTATTTCCAATGGGCAGCCACCCCTTTTTCGGCAATCTCATCCATGCGATGCGTTCGTATCTGCACCTCCACCCATTTGCCCTGCGGCCCCATCACCGTGATGTGTAACGATTCATAGCCATTCGATTTTGGTATGGAAAGCCAGTCGCGCAACCGTTTGGGGTTCGGCGTGTACATATCGGTAACAATGGAATAGACTTGCCAGCAAGTAGATTTCTCCGCTTCGATAGGTGCATTTAGGACAACGCGAATGGCAAACAAGTCATAGATAAATTCAAAGGAGGTATTTTGCTTCTTCATCTTATTCCAAATGGAATGAATGGACTTCGTGCGTCCTTTGATTTCAAAGTCAAGCCCTGCTTCCTTTATTCTCTTTTTGATTGGTTCAATAAACGCATGGATATATGCATCGCGCGACCGTTTTGTTTCATTCAACTTCGAGGCAATGTCACGATAAATATCGGGATGTTCATATTTCAATGTCAGGTCTTCCATCTCGGTTTTGATGGCATATAATCCTAACCGGTGAGCCAAAGGCGCATACAAATGCGACACTTCGTACACCACCTTCGGGCGCAGCTCGTCATCCACCAACTGAAGATTGCGCATGGTATCCAACCGATCAGCAATCATGATAAGAATGACACGCACATCTTCGGCAAATGTCAACAACAGTTGTCGAAAATTTTCACTATCGATGGCAATGTTCCGTTCGTATAAATCGTGTGCCCGATAGAGACCTTGCACAATCACCGCCACTGATTTTCCAAAACGCTTTTCAATTGTTTCCACCGTCTCCGTTCCGGCTAATAAACTGTCGTACAAAATTGTACCCAAAACAGCCGAACGTCCGAGCATAAACTCATTGACCAACAACTGCACAATGCGCAAATTACGGATCAACAAATGAAACGAAGAGAGACTCCCGTTCTGGGAAAAAGAAAGCGTCACCCACTCGCGCAGAGCAGCAAGTTCGTGAGGTTCGAGCTTACCTGAAACAGCACGCAAAGCAGCGCGATAATGCATCACCATTTCGCGACGCTCCGATTCTGACAATTGCATATTCGGTGTCATACGTGATTGAAAAAATGACTATTAAACAAATAAATGCCTGAAATACAATAACAGACTCAGCTTTTCGCTAATTATCCCGATTGTAGAGATAGGTGTTAGCCTGCCGGGCAGGCGTCAACAAGATGTCGTTAATATTCACATGAGGGGGACGTGTAACAATAAACTCTACCGTGTCAGCAATATCTTCCGCATTCAAAGGGACTATTCCTTTATAAACGGCATCCGCTTTATCCTGATCGCCATGAAAACGAACCAGCGAGAACTCCGTTTCTGCAGCCCCGGGAGCAATGGAACTTACTTTAATGTTTTCTTTCAGCAAATCAATCCGCATCCCTTTGGTAATAGCATTTACGGCATGTTTCGTCGCACAATATACATTTCCCGAAGGATAAACTTCGACTCCGGCAATGGAGGATATATTAATGATATGACCTGACTTCCGCCTTACCATCAATGGAATGACAAAACGACTGATGTAGAGCAATCCTTTCACGTTGGTATCAATCATACGTTCCCAATCGTCCATATCACCTTCCTGAACGGGGGTGGATCCTGCCGCCAATCCGGCATTATTGATCAGAAGATCGATTTGCTGCCAGTGTTCAGGCAACGAATCGACGGCCTTACGGCACGCCTCGCGATCGCGTACATCAAAACAAAGCGGCAACACTTCCACACCATAATGAGAACACACATCGTCAGCCACTTTATCTAAGCGTTCGCGACGTCGCCCCGTGATAATGATATTGTATCCTAACGATGCCAACCTATTTGCAATAGCTAATCCAAATCCCGAAGTTGTTCCAGTGATAAATGCGGTTTTTGTATTCATAATAAATTATATTTTAATGCCTTACGTAATATACAGTTGTATTCAATTAAATTCTGTTCAGTCAATCAAGGGTAAATAACAAAGGTACAACTTAGTAGCTTCTTTCGACAACATATCTAAGTTAAACATGTCGGAAGCATCAGTAATATCTTTCAGTTCGCCATTTTTGAACTTAACCTTTATTCCATCATCGTTAGCAACGTAGGTTTCGTTAGCCACTTTTTCTTCAGCCCAGAAATAGGCGGCATCCTTTTCATTCACACCAAAATGGGCGGCATAACGCACAGTCAGTTGCTGAATCTCCTCTGCCGATAATGGCTGCCGAAGCACTGAAACCTTAAACAAGCGTCTGTTGATAAAAGCATTGCTCAGTGTTGACAAAACGGTGTCGGGGTACGATATCCACACTTTGATAGCGGAAATCACGTCACTGTCATCCAAAGAAGCGTATTGATGCAACACCTCCGGCGAATGATAAAAAGCATCTTTCGTGACATGTTGAGTGAGAAAGAATTGCAAAGCCGGTGAAGCAAACAATTGATGACCTGTCATTGCCAATTCCTTTGCACGCGAAAGCACATGAATCAACAATTGCTCGGCAGCAATGGACGTTTTATGCAAATAGACCTGCCAATACATTAAACGCCTCGCCAATAAGAATTTTTCGATGGAATAGACTCCTTTTTCCTGCACCACCAGCCGTTCCTTGTAAAGATCGAGCATGCGAATGATTTGCGCCGAGCCGATGGAACCTTCGGTAACACCCGCATAGAAACTATCACGGCGCAAATAATCCAGTCGATCCATATCCAATTGCCCCGAAACCAACTGGTGAAGAAAATATCTCGGATATGATCCCTCGAAAATAGAGATAGCCATCGGTAAACAACCATTCAGCTCCTGACTAATTTCCTGCATCATAAGCAGCGAAATTTCTTCATGCGTAATGCCCGATACCAGGCTATTTTCGAGCACATGCGAAA
>DAIDKM010000105.1 GCA_027450045.1 Paludibacter sp.
TATGTATTAGCTATGTATTATATAAGTATTATCTATGTATTATCTTATAATAAGTAACGAATGAAATGCGAACCAACAACGAACAAAGTGCCTGTCTTGACCAGCTAAACAGATAGCTCAAAATGAAATATTGGCATAATTATTCAAAAATGATCGGGACGATGATTTCAATGCATCATTTCAACATGGATGCGGGAAATCATCAAGATTGCGAAAGTTGAATAAACGATTGCTTGCAAACGGATTTGTTGACGCTATCAATTGAAATCGTTAGCGATTGATGAGTTTCTTGGTGACTACACCTTCGGGAATGATTATTTTAAGAAGATAAAGGCCTGTTTCAGCTGGTAATTGAAAGCTCACCTGGCAGTTCAAAGGCTTTTGGCAATAGAGTGTTTCCCCTCTTTCGCCATAAAGAATTACTTGATGAATAGTGGAGATGCTCGACAGGGTTACGTTGCGATGGTTCTGGAAGATGGTGACTCCACACGAAACCTGGTTGTAAGTGTCTTTATCTCCAAAGATTAGCGTATAGTTTTTGGATATTCCGTTTGCTGTAGTGGTAAAGGTATAGGCATTGTCACTCAAACTGTGTACAACCCCATTTTCGTCGCGTAGCATCACTGACGTGGCAATGGTATCCGATTGTGGCATGGTAATGGTATAACTACCTGTATAAGGCACATAAACTTTCAATGGAACATCCATGCTTTTTTCTATAAACGGAAGTCTATTGATAGCAAGATCCAACATATTTTCTTCGGTCGAAGTGGACATTGAGAGCGCCGGATGCCCCGTTAATCCTGAAAGCGTTGGGGAGTCTTCCATCGGGATTACTTCACGATGGCCCCTTGAGTCAAAAATCACATACGTGTTGGCATAATCACCTTCGCCCGCAATATTGAACTGATAAATTGCCGGTTTGGCTGGAAGCGGATTACTGACGACGGAGCGGGAATAAACCATGGCTCGCAAGGAAGGCGCTGAAATTTCTTCACCAGCCATAAACTCGGCTGTAGCGCCATTTACATCAGTTTGTACAAAGAACCCGGCATAAGGGGCAATGGCATAGCTTCCGTTTGCCAGGTCAAATGCTGGACGAATGTCGTAACTATCGGTGTAAGGTTTGTAAAAATAGGCTGCACCGAAATAGGAAGAGGCGGATGAATTCCATACGTTATTGATTCCACCCGTTTGAGGCATTGGATTTGCAATCAAATTCCAGCCACAATCATACCAATGTGTTACTCCCTGAGTAGTTGACGCAGTTTCATGCAATGGCACCGATTTTGTCGTTTTATTAAAGATCACAGGAGCCGCGGTTCCTTTTGATGGAAAAATCACGGTGCGCCCTATGTCAGTTAACGGCACTTTGCTGTTGAAAGAAAGAGCATAGCCTACACCTTGATGTAATGTGGTGGTATCGGGTGGCAAATGTATCCATGCAGATTTATTAGCACCATGTATGGCACGTAAATGTTCATCATAAGCATTAATTCGAACGCTATTTTCCACTAAAGAGCCATCAATAGCAGAAAGTGGCGCTGTGTTAAACGGAATACCAAAGAAGTTCCACACGCCAAGACCATTGATCATTTTAGAAAAACGACGCGCATAAAGCACGGAATCGGCAATGAAAGAGCCATTTTTCAAAGCGGGTGGGTTTGTGATGCTATCCTGATATAACTCTAACCATTTTGCGCTGACAGTCTGATCTTCCAAATTAAATGTACTTGACGGAGTGATGAACATTTCCAACGTGTCTTTGTTGCACGATTTCAACTCTTCAACGGTGTAGGGCTTTTTTGTACGCAGGTTAGAAACGCTTTTCCCACTTACCGTGATACCGTCCCATTTTTCAAAAGCACCCATATCAATGGAATTGTTACACACGCGTGGATTCCCGTTGATATCAACGGATATTGGATTGGCAGAGGGTAATCCTTTCCCCAAACAAGGAGAAATCAGCAACAATGCATAGTTACTCTTTGTCTTGAAGTTGGGCGATCGTTGAAAGAGTTCTATATTGCCTATTCCCGACGAAGGCCATGGATCAGTGCCTTCTTTAGACGAAGCGGCACAATAGGTAACCGTTGCTGTGCCTGAAATGTTTTGTTTGTTTTTCCACAAAATGGAATTGGTCACAATGGGGTTGCCGGAAACAATGGAGATGCCAATACCACCATTTCGGGCAACGGTGGCATTAATCAACCTGGCAGTGCCTGTCATTGTCACAGCATTCCCGACATTGTTAGTTATCAATATATTATAAGCTTCAGAACCATCGAGCAGGTTGAGCGTAGCGCCCTTGCATCCTGTGAAAATACTATTTTGCAAAACGCCATTGGCAGGAATTATTGCGACAAACCGAGAAGGATCGCTGTTGTCGGATGAAAATGTAAAGCCATCCCATACTGTTTTAGTAGAAAGGGCTGTGCTTTCGCCACTCAAAACCATTTCGTTGGCAGTTCCGTTCAGAATGGAAGTGCCTGCTTTGAAATGTAATTCAGGAGAGACAACATCACTATCGGGGAAGCCTCCATAAACGTTGACGCCATCACGCATTAGAAAATCAGACGTAGAATATATTTTCTCGTTTTTGTATGACCCTGCTGCGACAAACACATTGGCTTTAGGTGTTTTTTTGTTGGCAGTCTCTACGGCTTCTTGTAAAGTCCCCATGGCATCAGCCCAAGAGGTGCCTGCTCCTGATTTGCCGGAACGTACGAAATAGGCGTTCAAGCCGTGAATGACAATATGAAATTTTTTGGTACAACCATTCCTGTCTATGGTTTGAAATGTAGCTTGTCCCACCGATAATGGGGAAATAATTCCTGTTTTGTCCTGAGAGAAAAACAGGCGTCCCTGTTCGGTCGGTTGGTACGAAGGCGACCATGATAACATCTTTCCGACATTTGATGCTGACTTCAGGGGAGTAATAAAATTGCAGGTAACCGCGTTGCTGTGATCGCTGATAGTTCCATTATTGTAAAAAGAAACCGGAACAGCCGAAAGCGCCGACCAAGCACGCACAATAGAATCGCTACTTGTGAAAAATAACTTCAGTTGAGGATAATAACCAGAAGGCGCTGTTCCCATCGTCCATGCCGAACCAAGTGCCGCAGGAACAGTTGAGTTTGTCATATTCATTGTTAGCAAAGGAGATGCCAGATTATTCGTGCCATTTGCTACATCAAATGAACATCCCGTTCCTTGCTGATCAAAAAGATTATCGACGCAATATCCCTTTTTATATTCACCCACAAAACCGCCTCCGCCGATTATCACATTCCCTGTTGCATACGAGCGGCTTATTGAAGATGTTCGGTTGCTTGTGTTGTCAATTTCTCCTACAAAACCACCGGCAGATGCAGCCGTACTATTGACAAAGCCCACAGCATAAGAATCGGTGATAGAAAGCGAGCTTCCCCCGGGTTTCATTAATCCCACAAAACCGCCTGTTGATGAGAAGGTTCCGGTGACGCTTCCCATTGCGAAACAAGCGTTGATGGCTGATAGGAGAGAATCATTTGTGTTCGTAGTGAAATTGCCCACTAAGCCTCCAACGCTTTCCAATCCGCTGACACAGCCTGTGGCAAAGCATTGAGATATACCACCGGAGTTAACATTTCCCACTAAACCACCCGTTTTGTCCATCCCAAATACATTCCCGGTAGCATAACAATTCAATAAAGCGGGTTTTGTCGAAACCATTTTTAAATAGCCAACCAACCCTCCGCTATTCTTTGCGCCATGAACTTCTATCGAAGAATGACTGTCAGCGATCGTAGAATTACGATTTGCCTGACCCACCAACCCTCCTGAATATTGATTCTCGCCAGATACATAGGTATTTGTAAGCGAGCCTGTAGTGTAGCAACTGGAAATGGCGCATGAATCACTGTATCCCAAAAAACCCACTAATCCACCGGCATAGGCGTTTTGGCAATGAATTGACACATCCAACGCATCCGAGTTTTTAATGGTGGTGTAATCATTGCAAAAACCTGCCAAGCCTCCAATGCTTTTGCTGCTATATTGGTTCTCTTGTGTAATGGTTATGCCTTTCACATGACAATTGGAAATGGTGATTTGAAATTCATCACTTTTCCCATTCGTATATCCTACCAAAGCGCCAACATGCGTGTTCGAGGTTAAATCAACCACTCCATTCGCTATCGTCACAGATTGAATGGTTCCATCATGTACTTTCCCATAGTTGGCCACATAGCCGAAAAGTCCTGTGTTTTCATACGATATATTTAAATCGCTTATATACATATTGTTAATAGTTTTATCATTACCATTGAAGAATCCCTGAAATGCATGATCGGAATTTATTCCTATCGGAGTCCAGTTTAATGGAATAGGTTCCGCGCCACCTAAGTCAAGGTTGTCGGTTAAAATAATTGTTATTCCCGCAAAGCTATTTTTTGTTGTATTCACTTGATTTGCTATCCATGCCAACTGTCGGGCACGTCTTACATAGTACACGTTAGTATTCGAGGGGGAAGGCGCAATGGAATCGATGCCTCCATCCCATGTGTCTCCAAAAACGGCTGGCAATCCAAATAAAAAAAAGCACACCCCGGAAGCTAAACGAGGAATTTGTGCAATAAAAAGGTTAATGATTCGCATAAGCATTCAATTATATGTAGAATAGCTCAACTATAATTTAATTTTATCTCATACCTAACAATCATTTATAACCGACTAAATACCAAATTATCAAATAGTTTACACAAGTCATTTGCAGATATGATAAAACATTTTGTTGGCATGGTAAAAATAAAGAAAAAGTCGAAAACTAAAAAACAAGTAGGGGAAAAAAAGAAAAAATGCAGTGCGGATTAGAAAACACATAGTCATTAAGGATAGAGACTGAGAATTTTAATATTTACTATGAGTCCAAAACGATATGCGACAAGCAAAGACGAGCTGCTGAGTAAAGTTATCCTGCGCACCTTGGTTTTCCTGATTCTGATAAATTTTGATTCTGCATTTTTTCATTTGCAAGTCAAGAATTGAAATAGTTCATATTAATGTTGTCTCAGTTCTTTGTAAAATTGGAAAAGATTTTCTGGTGCAAGCGGGTTTCTTGTT
>DAIDKM010000106.1 GCA_027450045.1 Paludibacter sp.
ATAAACATATCAAAAAAGCAGCTAAAACTATCAAAGAACACATCGGGAATATTGTTTCTCAAATCGGATCAACCATCTCGAACGGTAGAGCCGAACAAACGAACAGCAAAATTGCCAAGATTCAGCGCATGGCTCAAGGATACCATAACTTCGATAACCTGAGAGCTGCAATACTCTTTTTCAATGGAAATTTATCCTTATATCACACGATTAACGATTGAACCAAAATATAAGGTGTAGTTTTGTAAGTTAAATGTTAGAAATTATTACTACAAGAATATGTCTGTAGATTTTACCCATACATTGGTAATCGGAGTCTCTTCACGTGCTTTATTCGATTTGGAAGAAGAAAATCGAATTTATGAATCCGAACATATTGAAGCCTATAGAAAATTTCAGCAGGAGCATGAAAATGAACTTCTTAAAAAAGGTACCGCCTTTTATTTAGTGAAAAGTCTGCTTGAACTCAATAAATTGGTTGAAATGCCGATTGTTGAAGTAATTGTGATGTCGAAAAACAGTCCTGAAACGGGGGTGAGGATGCTGAATTCAATAACACATTATCAACTCGACATTACCCGCATTGCCCTCACCGGAGGCGAACCGCTTGCCCCTTATATGGATGCTTTTGGTGTTGACTTGTTTTTGTCGAAAGACCCTGACGATGTGCAAAAAATTATTGATTCATCGAAATGTGCTGCCGCGCTGATTTATGCACCGCCCAAATCGTTCAACCCCAAGGACAACAGGGTGAAAATAGCTTTCGATGCCGATGCCGTGCTTTTCTCCGAAGAATCGGAAATCCGTTTTAAAAAAGAAGGGTTGGATGCTTTTCGTGAATTTGAAGCGAAACATGAAGACGATCCGTTGAAGGAAGGGCCGTTCGCCAAATTGTTGATCAAACTTTCTAAGATACAGGAACAGTTACCCACTGGAATTGAAAATTCACCGCTGCGTTTAGCGATTGTCACAGCACGTAATGCTCCCTCGCACATGCGGGTTATCAAAACCTTGCGAAAATGGGGTGTATATGTGGACGAAGCCTATTTCTTAGGCAAATTGGACAAATACAAGGTGTTGGATGCTTACGGCGCACATATTTTTTTCGACGATCAAGAACTTCATTTGGATAAAGCCCGTGAAGTGGTGCCGGCAGGGAAAGTGCCTTATAAGAGTGATTCGGAATTGAAGAAAATGAGTGAAAAATAACGATCAGTTTCTTTATCAAAATGGGTTGTCGTCTTGTAACGGTTGGGCTAAAGCCCACAATGAAACAGCAAATTTTATCCTTCAGAAAAATCTAAAGGCAATTCAAAACAAAAGAATATGACTATCTGATGGTTTCCCTAAGCAATCGAAAAGTTACTTCTACGGATAAATGGAGGAAAACAATAACTTTGGGATAAATACCGGATACGCATATAACCGAAATAAATAATTACCTGAATAATATGGATGCATTTAAAACTCATGAACAAGTAATTTCCAATTACCGTAGTTATCTAAGTTCATTCTTAAATATTGCTGATGAAAGAATTAAAGATGAGGTTAAACGTGCATTCGAAAGTGATGGTTTTATTCCGGAGCCACTTATTCAATTCAATCCATCCTTTGAAAAGGGAAATCCTTTACAAGATTTGCCAGTAAACGAGAATCTGTCTAAAGCTTTTGGAGGCTATCATCTCTACAAACATCAATCGGAAGCTATTCAAATTGGAATCCAAAACAGAGGTTATATAGTAACTTCTGGTACCGGTTCTGGAAAATCACTAACCTATTTAGCGACTATTTTTAATTCAATTTTCAATCAGGGAAAGCACAAAAAGAAAGGAGTAAAAGCAATTTTGGTTTACCCCATGAATGCGTTGATTAATTCCCAGGAAGAAGAGATCCAAAAATATGCTGCCAATTATGGGGTTGATTTTCCCATAACCTTTGCTAAATATACCGGACAGGAAGGAACGGACATACGGGACAGAATAAAAAACGAAGAACCGGACATCATCCTGACCAATTACATGATGCTGGAATTAATTATGACCCGCCAGTCGGAATCTTGGTTTAGAGATTCAATAAAAAACAACCTGCAATATTTAGTTTTCGACGAATTACATACCTATAGAGGCAGACAAGGATCAGACGTAAGCATGTTAGTTCGTAGAATAAAAAGCTGGTGTAACAATGATTTATCATGCATAGGAACATCCGCAACAATGGCATCTGCCGGAAACCCGGATGAAAAGAAAGAAGCTGTTGCAAAAGTTGCAACAACAATCTTTGGTGCCAAATACGAGATTGATCAGATTATCAGTGAACATTTAGATACTTGTACATTAGGTAAACCATTCAATGCAATAGAATTACGTAATGCTTTAATAAAAGGGATTGACGAAGCAGCAGATGAGAATGAATTTATAAATCATCCAGTTACAAATTGGATTGAATTAAATATTGCCCTACAACTCAATAACGGTGTTTTAGAAAGAGGAAAACCCAAAACATTCAAGAATATAGCCCATGAACTAAAAGAGATTACTGAAGTGGATTTAAAGCTAATTGAATCAACATTAATTGCGTTATTGAAATGGGCAGAAAAATTGAATGAAAAGAATCGTTTAGCAGAAACACGTAAAAGTTTCCTTCCTTTCCGTTTTCATCAATTTATTTCACAAACAAGTACCGTTTCAGTAACGTTACAATCACGGAATATTCGGAAAATCACCATACAATCGGGTCGGTATTTCAAAGATGACAAAGGAGAGAAACTATTATACCCCATCCTGTTTAGCCGATATTCGGGAGTTGATTTTATTTGCGTCGAAAAGGATGTAGATAAACGAATTTTAATGCCGAGAAACCCCGATGAACCTGTAAGAACACTAACACAAAAAGAGACAAAAGGTGAAAATCTAACTGAGCGGAATTTTAAATCGGGATACCTGATCATTGATGAAGATGAAGACTTTTGGTCAGAAGATCCTATTGAAATTGCTCCCACAGAATGGCTGAATACGGCTGAAAACAAATTCAAGCCGTATTATGAATGGCACATGCCAACCAGAATTTATTTTAATTCAAAAGGGGAATATTCTGCTGAGCCAATCTATCCTTTAAAAGGATATTATTTACCGGTTAAACTGCGCTTAGACCCTACTGCCGGGGTCATTTATGAAGACTCTAAGACGAATGAGGGAACTAAGTTGATGAAATTAGGGAATGAAGGACGCAGTACGGCTACTACCATCATGTCTTATGCCGTTGTTGATTCTCTTTTTAGGCAAGGGGAGGAATTCAGGGATCAAAAGCTATTAAGTTTCACTGATAACAGACAAGATGCTTCTTTACAAGCAGGGCATTTTAATGACTTTCTTTCATCAGTACGTTTACGCTCAGCATTGTATTTCGCATTGAAAAATAATACAGAAGGTCTGACCGTTCACAACATTGCCGACAAAGTATTCAACGAGCTCAAACTGGAAGAAGTCGCTTTTGCGAATAACCCTACAGCTGATCCGGACTTTCCCGATCCCGATAATGGTCGTGCAATCAAAACATATCTTTTATACCGGATTTTTCAGGATTTGAAAAAAGGTTGGCGTTACACCTTGCCAAATTTGGAACAAACTGCCTTATTAAAAGTTGAATATAACACGATAGATAAACTTTGCTCCCTGGATGAAAAATTCAAAGGGATTGAATTTTTTGAGAATATATCTCCGGAGATTAGAAAAGAAGTGCTGACTCAATTACTCAACTTCTTCCGAACCAATTATTCCATTTATCATCGCTTTTTAATTGACGAACGCTCAGAAACTGAAATGTTCTTGAAAAACAAATTGGATGATAAGAAACTATGGTCATTAGACGGTAAAGAAACCATTGAAACACCAACTTACATGGTAGCGGTTATTCCAGGCAGAAGCACGCAGAAAGGAATTTATTTTGTTTCTATGGGTTCCCGTTCCGGTATTGGGAAGTTTATTAAACGTAAAATGCAGGAGAATGGTTACGATCCATTAAAGCAAGATCAATACAGGGCTATGATTGAATCGCTTTGCGATCTGCTTGTAAGGACTAATTTTTTATCCAGGAGAGAAAATTTACGGGGTTCAGGCGGTGTGATGAATGGATATTTGCTACGGTCGGATAATTTGATTTGGCTGGCAGGCGATGAAAAAACAGTGTCAGTTGACGGTACCAGAATAAATACATATAAAGATTTGGCGATACAACCCAATATGTACTTTCAGCAATTGTATAAAACCGATTTTACAAAATATCCCAAAGAAATTGTTGGTAGAGAGCATACCGGTCAACTATCGAGTTTGGATCGTATTGAACGTGAAGACGCTTTTAGAAAAGGGGAAATTTCAAGCTTGTTTTGCTCGCCTACAATGGAGTTGGGTATTGACATTGCCAACCTGAACATTGTACACATGCGCAATGTTCCACCAAATCCGGCTAATTATGCTCAACGAAGTGGTCGGGCTGGTCGTAGTGGGCAAACTGCTGTAGTATTTACCTATTGTTCTGCATGGTCGCCTCACGATCAAAACTATTTTAAAGCTTCCGAAACCATGGTGGCCGGATCGGTAGTGCCGCCACGTATCGATTTATTGAATGAAGAGTTATTGACGACTCATTTTAATGCATTCATTTTAATGGAGTTGGCATTGAGTGATTTAAAATCTTCTGTAGCTGACTTGTTAGACCTTTCAAATGAACGAGATATTAAGGTCAAAGAAAGTATTATTAGCACTATTGAAGACAACCTGTCTCATTATAAAGGCAAACTGATTGCTTCATTTCAGCAGGTAATCGTGTCTATACAACCCGATTTGTTAGCTACCTGGTGGTTCTCGGATGAATGGTTGGAGAATAAAATAAACTCCTTTATTCCACGCTTTTGTGATTCATTTATTCGTTGGATTAGTTTGTATAAAGCTGCAAGAAGCATGATCGTAAAATCACGTATCACCCTTGATGATCCGGCGATTATGGCTGACAATCCATTAAGGGCGGATGCCAAAAGACAACATGCTGTTGGTTTGA
>DAIDKM010000107.1 GCA_027450045.1 Paludibacter sp.
CATCCGTCTGAATTTCGCACACGCGCGCTAAACGCCCATATTCCGGATGAGGATCAAAAGCGATAGCAACGAGGTACTGACAAAGTTGCTCCACAAACTGGTGATTCCGTCCGATATACTGATACCCTTTAGGCGTTGGCGAAACAAAACTGATTTTTACAATCTGTTTCCCTTGAAAATGGCGTTTGATATGAGCCGGAAGGTTTTGAGGTTGCAAGGTGTAACCCGATTTCCCGTCCCACTCGCAACTTCCCCCAAGATGTTGCACCCCATTGCGCACGAATGTGGCTACATCCTTCGGATCGCCAATGGCTTCATCCACTTCGGCGAGGTCTTTCTTAATAATTTCCGGATCAATGGATTGGTGAGAAAATATATCACGCAGGTTTTCGCCTTTGCGTCTGGCGTTTTCCAATTCGTTGGAAATAGTATGCTCCGTATCGGCAAACAACTTTTGCTGAACAGGATTACGCTTACCCTCGTCAAATAGAATTCGTTTGGCAGCTTCGGCCATAATGGATTTGCTGTTTTCGCCAATGGCTATGGTTACGCCAATCGATTTCTGAATTTCGCGTACTTTTTTGATCAACACATCTAACACAAACATGTCCATGGCATTGTCTTCGCCATACAATAAGTATGTTTTAATGATCGGTGCTGTCTGTCCGAAACGATCAACACGTCCTTCGCGTTGTTCAATACGGTTAGGATTCCAGGGCAAATCGTAATGCAATACGGCGGTGAAATAATCCTGTAAGTTGATACCCTCACTCAGGCAGTCGGTAGCAATTAATACCCGCCTTTCGGCTTGACCCATCACTTCAATGCGCTCTTTGCGTTGCTCATCGGCCAGTTCGGATGTAATGGCTTCCACATGAATGTTTTTAGGCAATTCTGTTCTCAAGCGTTCAGCAACATAGTGTGCCGTAGATATGTAATGACAGAATACGATTGGATCGAAACCCTCCTTAATCCATTCCTTGATAAGTTTTACGGTAACATCTAACTTTCTGTCGAGGTTGTTTTTCGATAATAATCCGGCTTCAACCTGTAAATCAGACAAATCGTTGATTTCTTCTAGTTTGAATTCAAGTGTTTCCAGCAAATCTTGTCGGGGAATATCCGAACTGTATTCCATATCCTCAAACAAGGTATTTTCGAGTGAAGGAATTGCGATTTCTTCTTCACCGGCATTGTTGATCTTATCTTTTCTTCGTCCCAACATATCCACAGCCATGGCAGGGCTACTCATTGCCCCTTTTATCAGCGCTATTGCTGCCCACGAACGTAACAGTTGTGTTTGCTTGTTATCTGTTTCCACTGACGAAATTCCCCGTGCAAAGCGTATCAGGTTTTGATAAAACAATTGGTATTCCGGCGTCAGGGCATACCCGATTTCCTTGGAATCTCTTTCCGGGAATTCAGTTTCTTCATTCAACCAACGTTTGATATGGTCCCGTTTGCGTTGAATATAATGTCGGGCTAATCTTGCTTTCTCTTTCTGTTGAATGTTTTCAAAGTTCAATTCTTGAAACTCCGGTTTCAATAGGCCAAGCAAAGAGGTAAACTCACCATCTTTTCCACTGTGTGGCGTAGCAGTGAGTAAGAGTATGTTTTTCTTTTCGTCCTGTGCCAAATCATACAACAAGGCATAACGTTGCTGTTGATTTTTTGAGGTAGTATTATCAGGCAAAGCACAGGTATGGGCTTCATCCACAATGATAAACTCAGGACAATCAGTGATGAAAATACCTCTGCGTTTGTCTGCTTTGATATAATCAATGGAAATAACCTGATAAGGAACATGATGAAATACACTCTGATCATCCGGAATTTTCCGATCCAACTTGGCTGCTGTACTCGAACGGATAATTTCGGCATCAATGTCTAATTTGTCTTTGATTTCCAGTTGCCATTGTTCGCACAAATGGGGTGGACAAATCACGGCAAACTTTTTCACTTCGCCACGTTCCATCATTTCTTTCAGAATGATAAGCGCTTCAATCGTTTTACCAATACCCACATCATCGGCTATCATAAGTCTTACCACGTCTTGTTTCAGAGCCATGACCAAAGGGACTAACTGATACGAACGTGGCCGGAACGATAACTTACCCATACAACGGAATGGACCAGCCGCATTTCGAAATGAAAGCCTTGAAGCATCAAACAGCATGCGTGCCGTATCGAAAGCGCCTAACTCCGTTGGCTCGGGTTCAAGGAAACTGGCCCGTTCTATTTTTTCGATAGGTAACGCAATGGGCAAATAGACAGCCGTTGCTTCTTCATCGGATCCACCCAATGGTTTAATTTTCAAAATATCAACATCATCCGAAGGCAAAACCATCCAGTCTCTTTGACGGTAAGATGAATGTTCCGGGTTGATGGGTTGTATATGTAGCCATGTATTTGTTTCTGCTTATTTTTTCTTTGATTTACTTATTCCAAGCTGTTTTATCTCCTTGTTCAACGCTTCCAAAGCACTTAAATCATCTGCTTTTATTCGTTCTGCATTGTATTTTTCAAATTCTGCCTCGGCTAATTGAAGTGCCAGTTCATGCGAAATCTTTCCGGCATGTTCCAAAATCTCATTATCATTAATGGTCAGAATATCATTGAGTTTTTTTATCCAGTCGCTCATATATATCACCTTTTTTTGTCGTGCCTGATTTTCGGCAAAGGCAAGAAATTGCTCCACCAGCAAATTTAGTTGACTAAGTTCTGCTTCATTTAAATAATTCTTGGCAACACCCACATCCGACTTCCGTATTTTATCTCCCGCCCACGAACGCAACCCCATATTTTGAGTCGTTGCAACAGCTCTTTGTGCTATCAGCTCAGCGGCAGTATGTTGATGAATAGCCCAGTGCAATTTATTCTGGATGGTTGCAAAAAACTTCTTTGCCTGATCTGTCTTGGCATCATAGTCAATACTCAGGCAGAAAATATCTTTTACCTTCTGGAAGAAGATACGCTCGGAACTCCGAATGTCTCGTATTCGCTCCGTTAGTTCATCGAAATAGCGCATTTGCCCTGCTGCTTTCATGCGCTCATCGTCTAAAGCAAACCCTTTGACTATATATTCGCGCAGTCGCTGAGTAGCCCAAATACGAAAATGCGTGGCCACATGACTTTGCACGCGATAACCCACCGAAATTATCAGGTCAAGATTATAATAGCTAATGTTACGGGTAACCTTTCTTTTCCCTTCCAATTGAACTTGTGCAAAAATTGCACAAGTTGCCGCTTCTGACAATTCTCCCGATTCGTATATGTTTTTAATATGTTTTACTATGGATGTCCTGTCCATTTGAAATAAATCTTCCAACTGCTTTTGGTTCAGCCACACCGTTTCACCCTCCAGGCGAACATCGATTTTTGTATGTCCATCGGGGGTTTGGTAAAGAATGATCTCGCTATTGTGTTCCATATCTGTTGATATTGAATGTTTTTTACGCTCAATTTACGTTTCTGAAGATGTCTTTTCGTCTAATTACTAAATCTTCAACTGTTTCTTTATAATGCCATTCAACAACATCATAGCCTTTATCTCTTAACAACGTTCGTTTATGCAAATCATCCGCAATGATGCTTTCTTTGTCGTGTACTGCGCCATCGCAAAAAATCAATACCGGACCATTTACGGTGTTATAAATGAAATCAGCATTGATGTAAAATTCAGGAATGTTTACCTGAGCTTTATCGGGCAATGCTAACTTGTTTTTATATAGATATTTGATTAAAGATAATTCTGTCCCGCTCGATTTATCATAGGCGCCTAACAAGTATTTGTATTGTTCCTGTCTGTCATTCCCTGCCTGCAAAAGCGATAAATCGCAATCCATTAACTGCTCTAATACTTGTTTGATACTGTGACGGTCTAATATTTCATGATCGCGTTGGTTGTAATAAGACAAAAGATCTTCGTACGATGCACGAGGAAGTTTTTGCCCTTTTTCGGTTTCTGTTCGGGTAGCCACATCGAAATGCATGCATCTGTAACTTTCCTCGAATAATTCCTTGAGTTTGGCTGGTTCTTGAATTAATTGAGAAAGAATGCCCAAACAACCTTCGGAAGCTTCATAAATCAACACATTGGGCCTATCTTTATTACCCATTACCCGCACTCCTATTTCGTTTTCTTCTACCTGAAACAAGCGTTCAATGCCGCGTTTTAAAGCATAACTTAATGAAATAGTCTGCTCAGAAGTGATTTCCATATTAGCCAGTGGTTGAATATACAAGGTATCAGCCGTATCACGCACAAAGATCATTATGTCTTTCTTGTTATCCAGCACTTCCTGATTTTCCATTTCTTTTTGCGACAACCATTTCCCATTTCTTTTGTCGATAGCAAAACCTTCACTATCGGATCTTCTCGCCTTGCGATTCAGTTTTATCAACTCGGTGGATTGATCATAGATCAGATTCAACAAACTTTGTCCGGCTTTTTGAATAACTAAACTTTTCGTATGCTCAATTCCTTTGGTATATCGGAAATATTCTTCAATTTCATAACCCGATGTAGAGCGTTCTTCTTCAATACAGGATATGCGTTCACGAGGCTCACCCTCACTTTCGGACATCTCTAACAGGTTAGTTTTAAATTCAAAGTTATCACCCCTGAGTTCCGTGTGAGTAATCGGATCTACATTCGACAATTGCGCTTCATCATCTAAAAAAGCATATCCGGTTTCTTTTGAGATCTTAATCTTACGTTGGAGGTTATCTGCTTCCAACAGCATCATCCGGTTGATCTTGTACTTATTACCATCGTGATACAAGGTATTGAATGGTCCAAATTCTTTTAATGCGATTGATCGTGGACGAGATAAATATTCACCTTGATCCGAATGTTTGTAGCCCACAAAAGCACGAACGGGTAAACGGGTGAAGTTATAACCGGGCAAAAATCCTTCGGCAGCTAAATAACGGAAAATATAAAACTCCGACTGATTATTGTTGCCTCCATTCGTATCATTTATCAACAATTCTATTTGCTTTAAAC
>DAIDKM010000108.1 GCA_027450045.1 Paludibacter sp.
AACCGGGCGGTCATCTTTCATAGCTCTGCCATTAGGAAGTACTACAAGCATTGGCTCGATTTTCTTTTCTGCATACAAGTTGTCAAGAATCACCTCTGGATGGCCATTGTTTAACCATTCAAACTCATCTCCGCCTATCCCATGTAACAGATAAAGAACCGGATATTTTTTATCACGTGAAAAACCCGGTGGAGTATAAACAAGCGCCCGTCGAGTTGTTCCTACTGTTTTCGATTTGTAATAAACCGTATCTATTTTCCCGTGCGGAATACTGGCACGTACCACATCAAAGCCGAAAGGCGCTGGGGTTACAGTCTGTGAATTAGCATTTAAACTAGCCACAAATATGGCTATAAAAAAAAGGATTCGTTGTTTCATGGCTATACTTATTTTGTTATTAGTAATTGCATTACACACTATACGCAATAAATTGCTATTTTACATCTTTTGATTTATTATGTATCGTAATACAACTTATTGTATTGGATTAGTTCACTTTATTCAGGGTGATCAGGTAAACATCGTTTTGCCGCATGTTCAGCTCTTGGGAGAATGTTCCATCTGCTGAAACATTTACAATCTCCTTGAGGCCCGGTGAACCGTCATCAATCTCCTTTATCGCTACCACTTCCTGCCTTGTTAGCTGACTCGGCTTCCCCATTTCCAGATAGGTGGTGTAGGCATCGTTCACATGATAACCCACTTTATAAATCTCAAGTGCATAGCTGCCTTCGGGGACATCCGTCAGTTCCACTTTGACCTTCCCTGCCGGCTTGGAGGGAAGTTTGCGGATATAATACTGTTGATCATTAGTTGAATCCGGTAGCGTATAGGTGTAATCCCAGAAGAGCACCTGGATGTCTCCCTTATCGTTCCTGCATGCCCAGGAGGAGCTGTCCTTATCTGCCAGTTCCGTCTTTCCAAGCTTGTTCAGATAGTCATAAGCGTAGAATGCCGGTTTCTTGATACCTTCATAATTCATTAATCCGAATCCTCCATGGAAAGGCCTGAATCTTGGACCTGCTTCTTCAAAAATATCGGTGAATGTCCAATAAGACCTGGAATTGGCTGCATTTCCCGTCTGTTTGATCTTTGCCAGAATATAAGCGGCTTCGTGGTAGCTGTCGTGTATCGGATCGGACGGAGTGTAGGATGAACTCCATTCCGTATAGTGAAGTTGCAAATGGGGCATGGGGGATTCGCTTATTTGTTTCCGTGTTTCGATGATGTCTCCACTCACACTCTTGGGGTCTTTACTCAAAACAGTGCCTGTATTACCGTATTGGTCTAAAAAACCTTGGTTTACTCCATAGGTATGGGTACTGATAAAATCCAGCGGAACATGATTCTTGTAGCAAAAATCGATCATTTGTGGCACCCATGCTGCTCCGGCTGTGGCAGGGCCTCCGACACGGTAATCCTGATTGACGCTTTTAATGGCTTCTGAGGTGTATTTGTACAGCTTGAAATACTCTGCCTGGGTTCCTGTCCAGAATCCATTATGCAAATTAGGTTCATTCCATACTTCAAAGTACCATGTTTTTACTTCATCTGCTCCATAGCGTCGGGTAAAATGAAGCACCAGATGACGGATTAAATCTGCCCATTTGTTATAATCTTTGGGAGGGGTCACATTGCCTCTATACCAGAAAATGGTTTGATTTCCACTGGCAAGCGCGGAGGGCATAAATCCCAATTCTACAAAAGGCTTCATCCCGATGCTCAACAGATAGTCATACAGAACGTCAATGTACTGAAAATTATATTCCGGATTCCCGGTCTTATCTTCCTTGTAAACACCCATATCATCATCCAACAACCCATGCATACGGATGTATTTGAAATCACACGCTTTTTTTACTGTTGCCAGTTGTTGTTCCCAATCAGCCCGTAACCCTTCATTGGCCCGACCTGCGCCTACGCACTCTTTATACATGGTATTGAAGGTCCCTTTTACCTGGTTGTAATCTATTCGGATAAGCCTCTCCTGCAATCCGGACGCTTTATTGGAATGATTTTGAGCTGATACGAAAATACCAAGCAGACTCCCTAAAATGATCCATAATAGTTGTTTCACCTTCATTCTTTGTATAAAATATAAAGTCAATGATACATTTATCGAATCATAACTTTCTGTGAAATTGTTTCTCCGGCTTTCTCAGCGGTTTCGCTTGGCTGACAACCTCCAATACTGACGATCATTTCGCCCGGCAATACTGCTTTTTGACACGTTGGCGTCAATTGATAGAGCTGATTATTAGGGATCATCACAGTAACGCGTTTTGTTTCTCCAGCTTTCACAGGCACACGCGTAAAACCTACCAAAGCTCTGATTGGCATCAATGGATTGCCTATATGCGTAATATAGACTTCAACCACTTCGCTGCCATTCATTGTTCCTTTATTCGTCACATCAACAGAAACCGGCAAAGAGTCATTGACTGAAATAGTTTTGGCTACTTTCATATTTGCATAAGCAAACGTGGAATAGCTCAACCCATAACCAAATTCATATAACGGATTACCTTTGAAATATTTATAGGTTCTTCCGTCCATGTTGTAATCGTTAAACGGTGGAATATCTTTGCTACTTCTGTAAAAAGTCACCGGCAAACGACCTGACGGATTGTAATCGCCAAATAAAACATCTGCAATCGCTGTTCCTCCGGCTTGTCCCGGGTACCACGCTTCAAGAATAGCCGGTAAGTGGTCTTGTTCCCAATTGCAGGCAACAGCGCCGCCATTCATCATCACCATCACCGACGGTTTGTGTAATTGTTCTATCTTCTGCATCAATTTCGTTTGAGGTTCCGGCAAAGCTAATTTGATTCGGTCGCCACCTGCAAATCCCGGGATCGAAACATTCATCTCTTCGCCTTCAACCATCGGACTTAAACCCATGGCATAAATCACAATGTCCGCTTTTTTTGCTGCGTCAATGGCTTCTTGTTCCAGATTCAAATTAGGTTGCTCCCAAAGTAACCGCACGTTAGCATATTCGGTATTGTCCTGCACATATTCCAATTTAATGTTGTATGATTTACCGCCTTTCAACTGTACATAATGATACTCGCGCAACGATTCATGCACATCACGACGCGAAATCAGCAATGAATCATTCAAATAGAGTTTCATACCCGAAAAGGCTTCACCGCCAAGTGCATATTTTCCGGTAACAGGCGGCACAAAAACCCCTGTCCAGCGAGCAGAAAAATGAGACGCGTCAAGATCAGGATAAGGAGCTGACGCCCACCATACAAAATCCACTTTCGGATCAACGTGTTGATGCATGGGTTTTCCCGTTAAACTGCTATTGTCGAAATATTCTACTTTAAGCCCTTTCACTTTCATCGATTTGTTCGTGTAAAACACAGAGGTAGGCATCGGTTGCAGCAAAGGCAATCCATCGGCAATGTGACAACCCGGCGCATAAATAATCTTAGCATTGGGCAGTTTGGCTTTAATGCCTGCAAGCAATGTCACCGGTGCACTTGGGTATCCGTGATAGTTTCCCAACAAAACTTCCTTATCGTTTGCATTCGGACCGATAACTGCCACCACTTTGATGTTTTTGCTAAAAGGCAATGTATGATGTTCGTTTTTCAGCAACACCATCGATTCACGAGCCGCTCTTAAAGTCAACGCCTTATGTTCTTTTGAATCGACCACGCTGTAAGGGATTTGTTCATATTTTACTGCACCTTTGGGTGCAAACATTCCAAGACGCATACGCGCTTCCATTAAACGCGTTACCGAAGTATCTACTTGTTGTTCTGAAACAAGTCCCATTTTTACTGCGGTAACCAATGCCGGATACGAATCGCCGCAATTTAGATCTGTCCCTGCTTTTAAGGCCATTGTCGCGGCTTGTTCAACATTAGGAACGACTGCATGAGCATTTTTTTCATAAAAATCTTTCACGGCCCAACAATCAGATACAATATATCCTTTGAAGCCCCATTGATTACGTAACAAATCACTTAATTGGCGATTGCCGCAACAAGGAAGATGGTCAAAACTGTTGTAAGCGCACATCACGGAATAGACATGAGCGTCTTTTACTGCCATTTCAAATTGCGGCGTATACGTTTCCGTAAAATCACGGTCGGAAGGCAAGGCGTCAAAGCGATGACGATCGGCTTCAGGCCCGCTATGCACTACAAAATGTTTTGCCGTGGCAACTAATTTCAAATATTTTGGATCGTTGCCTTGCAATCCTTTGATGAATTGTACTGCCAATGTGCCCGTTAAAAAAGGATCTTCACCATATGTTTCTTGTCCTCTACCCCAACGTGGATCGCGGAAAATATTGATATTTGGCGTCCAAAACGTCAAGCCTTCATAAATACCACGCTTCCCTTCCGATACGTAATGCTGATGCTTGGCACGTGCTTCGTCAGAGATGGCTGTAGCAATTTGATACATCAATGGCGCATTCCACATCGATGCCATACCGATTCCTTGCGGAAAAACAGTGGCAATACCGCTTCTGGCCACACCATGCAAACACTCGTTCCACCAGTTATATTCCGGAATCCCCAAACGCGGTATCGCCGCTGCATTATAGGTCATTTGCGAAACTTTTTCCTGTAATGTCATTTGTGACACCAAATCTTTTGCACGCTCGGCAAAAGACAAATTAGGATTTTTGTAATTGTCATTCGATTGAGCAAAACTCATCGACGAAATCAGCATAAATCCCATGAATAAGACTCTTCTCATTAAATATTTGCTTAGTAAATCAATAAATCACATATAACATTATAAATCAATTAATTGTTGCGTAAGGAATCATTTAAACATCATGTAGGTT
>DAIDKM010000109.1 GCA_027450045.1 Paludibacter sp.
TACCTTTATAGGTACTTCAACTCCTATAAATTCATGATTTCCAAGACTCAACTTTCTTATTTCTCGCTATGCGAGCATTGTTTCAAATTTTTCTATTCTCACAAATTATCACATTTACCGGTTGTGAGAATATTCAGATTGTTTTACTTTCAACATTTTCATAAAATATCCACCAACGACCGAACGAGCCTGAAAGCCAACCTGACGGGCGTTGGTGGTTTCATACCAATCGGTCATCGGGACTCTGGAGGTTGTTTCATCAAAAGCTCGGTACACGGGATCGATCAGTTCCTCAAACGTGGCTTTATTGGGAGCCATGGTAGCCGTCCACATAATCCAGTCCGATTTTGTGTATGTTTTTCGGCTGTCAAGGGGTAATCCGTATTTGTTCTGTTTGCTTAAGTAATAGGCAATTTCTTTTTGTGCTACTTCTTTTGGAAAAACATTTAATCCTAATAACTGATCCCAAACCAGGTTATACTTTTGGCTCCATGTCCCGGGTTGATCAAACGTCAAGCGGTAATGATCTCCATCCTGATCCATCTCAACCCATTTCTGTGCCATAACCCGTGCCGTATCAATATATTTTGTTGCAATATCCCGTTCGCCTAACATTGCTGCTAATTTGCCATAAGCGGCAATGCCTAGAATCGCTTTAATGGAGAGGTTTGCATTGTGCGCAAAATGTCCGGCAAAATCATCCGTGCAAAGCTGATTTTCGGGGTCAAGTCCATTTTTCAGCAAATAATCCGCCCACGTGCTGAGCATATTCCAGTGTTTTTTTGCATAATCGGCATTCCCTTCAACCTGAGCAATGGCTGCCGTTAAGATCAACATATTCCCCGACTCTTCAATGGGCATGCCATCCCCGTAGGTTTGACCATTGGCAATGGGGTAAGTTCCCATATCGTGGGGCGCAAATGGTTTTTCCCATCTACCACTTTCACAATATTTAAAAATAGGATTCATCATTCCTTGTAACAATGCAGGGTTGTAATAGAGAAACAGTGGTGACGAAGGATAAGTTATATCCACGGTGCCAATGGAACCGTTACTGAAGTTTTCTTTGGAAAAGAAAAGCAACTCTCCACTTTTGTCTTTAACCAATTTATGGGCAGCTATGGATTGACGAAAAGCCAATGCACATAAATCAGCATACTTTTGTCCGCCAGCTTGTTTAGCAGCCTGCATCAGTTGATCATTAAAAGTGGCGCATTGATTCATGATGTCAGGATATTCTTTGGCAGCTTTTGAAAAAGCATCTGCCATGGTTATCTTTCCATCGTTAGTCCACCAAGCCTTTAGGTTTTGTCCGAAATATTGAATGGAATAGATATCATCATAACCAAGCATTAAATAACCCGATACGGGATGTTCGCCTACGTTACCTAATTGTTCAGCATAACCCAAAGCGGTCATTTCATCTTCCATGTCGGAGGACAAATGAGGATTCGCTTTGTCCGTTAATATGCCTTTTGCAATGAATTGATGTTTAATCGTCCCATAATTATTAATTTCAAAGCTATTGCTTTTATTCTGTTTCCCAGCTAAATAAAAATAGCCCCAATCCATACGCACGTTATCTCCTTTTGTGCCTAAGATATTTTGTGACATTGTTCCTGTTTTCAAAAAAGTCATTCCATTTTTTGATTCCATACCAGAACTAATTTTTTGATTCTCGTGATTGACTGCCCATTCGGGAGTAGCTTCAAAATAAACCTGCACATCATGTCTCTTTTGATCCATAGACCTGACCTGATAAGAAATGTAATTCACAGGGCGAGAAAGCAAATCAAGGTTTGATGGTAAAAGTGGTGCTGTGAATGTCAGGTTAAGTTGCACTTTGCCACCACAGTTAAACGTATAAATCGTTTGAGTAGGCAATACATTAACAGAGGTTTGTTGAGCTGTTTGATTAAAAAGCGGCTGGTAAGGCGTTTTTTCATTAGCCGTGGAGGCTGAGTCTATAGGAAGCTTTTCTTTTCCCATAAACCGATACACCTTCCCATCTACCCGGATAGCACCAATCAACGATCGTCTTTGTCCAGTCCAGTGTCTGACAACATCTCCATACAAATTATCGGAAAATGACCACGCGCTCATGTATGGATCAATGGTTATGAGAGGGTATGCCGGAGCACGCAAACTGTTTGTCTCAATTGATTGTTGAGCAAAAACTACAGACACAGTAAAAAAGCAAAAGAGACCAATAATTATTTTTTTCATATATTTATTTTTATTGTTTTCACTAAGGAGGTATGGAACTCGCCAAAATAATGATTCCCTTGAGTATAAGTTATTGTATGGCTCGTTTCATCACTATCAAAATTTTATCTTTCAAGATTTTATGAATCATGAGCCATTAAGACTTTCAATCTATTATTTTTCTGTTGATTTTGTATTGTCAAATGGATATTGAAATGTATAATCACCGGATCCCAGTTCAACTTTCACGCATCCATTTTGTTGAACGTATTCAGGAGTCTCTTTGCTATTTAAAGGCATCATTTGCACCTGATCTTTCAATGCACCCGGCAGCCACACGGAACCTGTCGTATTCGCCGGAATAACTATATGATAGCTCATCACATTGTTTTCTGTTTTCCAGGCTGAAACTGCTTGTCCATACATGGTCATCAAATTGGCGGTAGCATACGTTAATTCGCCTGCGGGAATAGGATGAAAAATAATATGCTTATATCCGGGCTGTGAAGGATCAAGATTCAAACCGGCTACATAACTATAAAGCCATTTACCAACAGCCCCATACGCATAATGATTGAAACTATTCATGCCGACATCCTGAAATGATCCGTCGGGTTTTTGCCCGTCCCATCGTTCCCATATCGTGGTTGCTCCCTGTGTCACCGGATATAACCACGAAGGATATTCTTTTCTGTTTAGCAACATGTATGCTAAGTCAGCATGCCCTGTCCTGGTCAGCATTTCACAAAGAAGGGGTGTTCCAAGAAATCCGGTAGTAAGATGGCCGAAATTACGCACATCATCCGCCAAATAATTGGCTGCACGTTCGTTTAAGGAATCCGGCAATAAATGAAAGGCTAATGCCAGAACATACGCTGTTTGTGTATTCGACATGATGCGACCTTCCGGCGTTACATATTCCCTGTTGAAAGCTTCTTTGATTTGGTCAAACAGTTGGTGGTACTTTAATGCATCGTCATCTTTTCCCAAAACAGCGGCAGCACGACTTAACAACATGGATGAATGTGCAAAATAGGCCGTAGCAATCAAATTCTTATCTGTTGTTGCCCCCGGGTAATCGGATTGATTGGTGGCAAAAGCCAGCCAATCGCCAAATTGAGCGTCTCCTTCCCAAAGATGCTTGCGCCCTGCCCGTTTATTCACATAATCCACCCATGCTTTCATACTGGGAAATTGATCTTTAAGAATACGGGTGTCTCCATAGGACAAATACACATTCCATGGAATAATTACCGATACATCTGCCCATCCTGCAGCTCCTCCTTGTCCATTGAGTACATCCGGAATCACATTTGGAACTGATCCATTGGATAGTTGATCGACGGCTAAATCTTTCAACCATTTGGTATAAAAGGGAGCTACATTAAAATTGAAAGCAGCTGTTGGACTAAATACTTCAGCATCACCTGTCCATCCCAACCGTTCATCGCGTTGAGGACAATCGGTAGGCACATCTAAAAAATTATCTACCTGACTCCATTGAATGTTATGTTGTAATTGATTTACCAATGAATCAGAACAGGAAAAAGATCCGGTCGGCTGCATATTAGAATGAATCACAACGCCTGTAATCTGATTAACGTCAGGTGTTCCCTTGAATCCTTCCATTTTGACATACCTGAATCCGTGATAGGTAAAATGAGGTTCAAAAACTTCTTCCTGATCATTCTTTAGAATAAAACAATCCGTTGCTTTTGCACTGCGAAGATTGGCTGTATAAAAATTGCCTGCCTTATCCAATACTTCTGCAAATTTTAACTGAATCGTATCTCCTGTGTGCCCTTGTGCTTTTAGTTTTACCCAACCCGTCATGTTTTGCCCCAAATCGAAAACGGTTTCACCTTTCGGTGTGATAAGAATTTTTTCAGGTTTGATCGTTTGAATGGCTTCTACCGGAACACCATCAGAGGCTACCAGATTAGCATAAGAATGATTGAGCACTTTCACGGCTTGCCAACTAGTGTCAACAAAGTTTGGCTGTGACCAACCGGGCATTTCTAACCGGGCATCGTACGTTTCTCCGTTATAGATTTCTGAAGACAAGATTGGTCCGGTGGTAACTTTCCAACTGCCATCAGAAACCACCGTTTGAGCGGTTCCGTCAGTATAATTAATTTGAAGTTGCAACAACAAAGCCAATTTTTTTCCATACACATTGCGTCGTTGATCCCATGTAAGGCCTCCTCGATACCATCCATCATCCAGAATAGCGCCAATTGCATTTTCTTTTTTAATCAATGAAGTAACGTCATAAACCTGATATTGGAGACGTTTGTTATAACTCGTCCATCCTGGTGTGAAGAGTTGATTTCCAACCTTCTCTCCGTTTAGAAAAAGCTCATAAAGCCCTAATGACGTTACATAAATACGGGCAGAAGCGATTTTCTTGTTTGCCGAAAACTCTTTACGAAAATAGGGACAGGGTTGTGAATGTACTAAATCTATTTTCCGGGGAGAACCCATTTCAGCACCTTCTTCGTCTAAAACCATAGCCTGATAATTGATCCCGAATGGGGGAGCCTGAGCATACAAAGTATAACTC
>DAIDKM010000110.1 GCA_027450045.1 Paludibacter sp.
GCCAACATGCGTCCATGTCGGGTTACCATCAAAAATAAAATTTGCCGCGTCGCTGATTATTGTCCAATCTTCTCGAAACCTTATTGGACAAATAATTACTTGGTTGCCTTTGTGATTCAAACTACAAACACCCAATGGAAACTCAATACTGTTTTTGGTGCAATTTGAAACAATGTTGTTGTACGGACATAGTTTGTTGGCACGATAACGCCTAGCTCTATCGGATTCATTGTAAATTGGAAAGCCAAAAACTTCACCTAACGGCTGTATGTCTTTATTGTCCGCGCTCATTTGTTGAAATTAGAAATTAGCAGACGCATTTAATTCTGTAAATGGGAGAATTTTCAGCTTCCTTTGACACTAAACAGATGTTTTAATCGAGCATTTCTCTCTTATTGGAATTAGACAGCAAAATTTATTTTTTATTTCTTTAGTAATTGATCCACATTATACGCCAACACACCGAAAG
Organism: Paludibacter sp.; assembly: GCA_027450045.1. Classification (GTDB taxonomy): domain Bacteria; phylum Bacteroidota; class Bacteroidia; order Bacteroidales; family Paludibacteraceae; genus Microbacter. The sequence continues at coordinate 470 of DAIDKM010000110.1, forward strand.
CAGTCGACATGGGCGATTCGTCGTTCAACGCTATTGGACGACCGGAATCGCCACTTTCGCAAACACTTTGCACCAAAGGAATTTGTGCCAATAAGGGGACACCCATTTCTTCGGCTAACCGTTTGCAGCCATCTTTTCCAAAGATATAATATTTATTGGTTGGAAGTTCTGCCGGTGTAAACCAAGCCATGTTTTCCACCACGCCCAACACGGGCACATCAATATTCTTGTTTGTAAACATGTTGACGCCTTTGCGTACATCGGCTAAAGCCACTTCCTGCGGAGTGCCGACAACAATAACGCCTGATAAATGGATAGTCTGAACGATAGTCAACGGAATATCGCCCGTGCCAGGAGGCATATCGAGAAAAAGATAATCCAACTCGCCCCAATTGGCATCGTTGATTAATTGCTTGATGGCAGTAGTAATCATCGCACCCCGCCATACCAATGCATTGGTACGGTCGACAAAAAAGCCGATGGATAAAATCTTCAATCCATATTGCTCTACAGGCACAATCAGATCCCTTCCATCCACTTTCTCCACAAACGGTTGGACATCTTCAACGCCAAACATTTTTGGAACAGACGGGCCATAAATATCGGCGTCGAGCAACCCGACACGATAACCCAATTTCATCATCGCCACCGATAAGTTGGCTGCAACGGTCGATTTTCCCACGCCGCCTTTACCCGAAAAGACGGCAACAATATGTTTAACGCCCTGAAGCGGTTTATCGGGAGCTTTGTGCTGCACTTCTTTTGTTTTGACTGTGATGTTTCCTGCAATTTCCACTTCTTCGCCGACGTAAGTCAAAAGAGCCTGCTCGCACGCTTTCACAACGGATTTGATAAACGGATCGTTGACCTTTTCGAAAACCAACGAAAAGGATACTTTATTCCCTTCAATCCGAATGTTGTCTTCCACCATGTTTGAACTGACCACATCAACGCCGGTTCCCGGGTATCGTACATGAGTCAGTGCATCTAAAATTAATTTAGGATAGAGTGTCATACTATAGTTGCTTTTTAATAATTTCAAAATTCATTGTTCTTCTCAACTACTTTTCCATGAATATTTTTACACCGTCAGATTGAGTGAACTTCTTTTTGAACGTCCATAGCTTCGATATTCATCTAACGGAATCAATATATCCGGTTCTTCCCATTGTGCAGGATTTCGCAACAACAAATGGAGGTATTTAATGGCAATGCCGCGTGCCAGCCATTGTTGTTCGTAATACGTTCTGATAGCTAATATATGATCGGAAGTAGCCACCAAGTCGATATCTTCCAGTTCCGTCACGATGGGTAGCTTATTTTGTTCGGCCATGACTTTGGTATAGGTAAACAAAAAAGCACTATCGGTCTTTAAATGAATACTTCCATCAGGGCGTAATACCTGTTCATATTGCTGCATCATCCGCGTGGAAGTAAGCCGTTTGTTGCGTTTCTTCATTTGTGGATCGGGAAAAGTCAACCAAATCTCACTCACTTCATTGGAAGCAAAAAAATGAGGCAACAGATCGATGTTTGTACGGACAAACGCCACATTAGACAATTGTTTATTCAACGCTTCTTTGGCTCCTGCCCAAAGGCGAGCGCCTTTCATGTCAATGCCGATAAAATTCTTTTCAGGAAAGCGTTCTGCCAGACCAACCGTATATTCGCCCCGTCCACAACCTAACTCCAAAACAATGGGATGATCGTTGCAAAAAAATGATTGCCAGTTTCCTTTCTGTTCAAACTCTTTTCCCTCAACAATATCCGAGTACCGGAGTTGAAACACATGAGGAAACTCCTCTAAATCTTTGAATTTTTGTAACTTGTTTTTCCCCATATCCATTGTTTAAGGAAAAACAAAGATAGGTATTTTTTCACTTTGTGATAACACGCCGGCAGGTAGCGATTCAAATACAACAAAAGGCAACAGCCGAAGCCATCACCTTTTGGGCACGGATTGAGACGAATCTCGCTCCGTGTTGCAAAAATACGATCTATGTTCAATTATTCGTCAGAAATTGCATTGGCAAATTGACTCAGAATGCTTAATCCAGCCGATTGAAGCGTAGTCTTGATCTCCATTCGGCCATACCGTAAATAAGTCGTACCTTGCAGAACATTTCACGCGGGTCGCTCATGTTGAATGAAACAAGAGTTCCCGCACAATATTATTTCCATGTTATTTGAATCACTGAACATCATTGAACCTATTTTAAGGTCATTAAAACAAGAAGGTTACACACAACCAACCCCAATCCAAGAAGAAGCTATTCCCATCATATTGCAAGGCGCCGACCTCTTAGGTTGTGCACAAACAGGCACCGGAAAAACAGCCGCTTTTGCCGTGCCGATTCTTCAATTATTGAGCCAATCAAGAAATTTAGACAAAAAAAAGAAGATTCGCAGTCTAATTGTTACTCCAACACGGGAGTTGGCAATACAGATTGACGAGAGTTTTAAAACCTACGGTCGTTTTACGAACCTGAACTCCACCGTTATCTTTGGCGGAGTGAATCAAAACCCGCAAGTAAACGCATTGCGCAACGGTGTGGATATTCTGATCGCAACTCCCGGGCGATTGTTGGATTTGATGAATCAGGGACATATTACATTGCGCGACATCGAATTCTTTGTTTTGGACGAGGCCGACCGCATGTTGGACATGGGCTTTATTCACGACATCAAGAAGTTATTGGCCGTTTTACCGAAACAACGACAATCGCTTTTCTTCTCGGCAACCATGCCGCCGGAAATCGTGAAGTTATCCAACTCCATTTTACAACATCCGATCAAAGTGGAAGTGACACCCGACGCAATGACCGCCGACACCGTGAGCCAGTTTATCTACTTTGTGGACAAAGAAAACAAACTGCCGCTTTTGCTCGAAGTGCTGAAAGATCCGAAGATCAAAACAGCCTTAGTCTTTACCCGCACCAAACATGGCGCCGACAAAATAGCCAAAGCATTGGTCAGAAACAACATCAAGACGGAAGCCATTCATGGCAATAAGGCACAAAACGCCCGTCAACGCGCATTGTCCAACTTCAAGGATCAAACCACCCGCGTATTGGTAGCTACCGACATTGCTGCACGAGGCATTGACGTGGATGATTTGCAATATGTGATTAATTTCGACATTCCGAACATTGCCGAGACGTATGTTCACCGCATAGGACGCACCGGAAGGGCCGGAGCCGACGGAACAGCCTTCTCGTTCTGCTATGGCGAAGAAAAAGCCTATTTGAAAGATATTGAAAAACTGATTGGAAATAAAATTCCTGTGGTACACGATCATGCTTTCCCGCTGACAGGTTTGGAAACAGAACCTGCTCCCAAAGCAAAGCCACAACAACATCACCGGCAAGCATCCGGAGGATATGCCGACAAACAACGAAATAACTACGGCAAACCTGCCAATGTGAAACGATAACTAAAAAATTCGTTTTCCCTTTTAGCGAAGCCTTCACTTACAATCAAGTGAGGGCTTTGCTATGAATGATGATGAGCGAACTATCAGGGAATGATTCCCCCAAAATCCTCATTTTCTCCAAATCTCCATTGTGGAGAAATGGGGATTTGGAGGTAGAAACCCGGCACATCATGCGCCACTACCAGAAAACCCACCATTTTTATACAGCAGGCATTCCTGTAATTCAACCGCTGTTTTTCAGCGGAAAATAATTTACCCGTGTTTTGCTGTAGAGATGTTGCATGCAACGCCTCATTTAATATAAAACCCCTAACCTATCAATCCATCAAACAACATGAATCGGACAGCAATTTTTGCAATATCAGACGTTGCAATACAAAACCGTGTCATGTAGAGACGTTGCATGCAACGTCTCTACAACAACAACAATAAATTAATATGATTTCTGAAAATAAGGTTTTATCTTTGTCTGTGATTTGTCGCGTTGACACCTGCCATTCCTTTATTGTCTGATACTTATCTTTATCACGTATGAAACCGATTTTTCTATTTTTCACAGCCTTTCTTCTGCTTGCAGCCACGGGTTGCAGCAAATCCGGCGGTAGTACGCCTGATCCAACCCCCATCAATCCGCCTTCGACCCCGACGGTCTCGACGGATTCTGCAAAAAGCGTTACGACTACTTCCGTGATTATGGGAGGGAACGTGACAACGGACGGTGGGGCAACGGTAACCACGCGCGGCATCTGCTGGAAAGCGGACACCACGAGCGCTTCATCTTCGGCACCGACGCCGAATGACAATAACGTTGTCTGCGACGGAACGACGGGTTCCTTTGCAACAACTGTTACCAACTT
>DAIDKM010000111.1 GCA_027450045.1 Paludibacter sp.
TAAATCCTATATTTATGCCTTCTTTTTTATAATTTGACCCCTTTTTATCCCTATTTCCCCCTTTTTATCCCCCCTTCTTTCAATAAACATAGCGCCAAAATACACTTTCTTGGCATGGTAAGATGAAAAATGGATTGGAATAGCTTCTAAAGGAGACTTTAAATCATCAGGATTTAACCCTTTTTGAAGGAGACGAAAAAATAAATACAAGAATTGGGACACGTCAGACGGCGTGATTATTCCCATTTTGAACTGGGATGTTGAGATAAATAGGCATTGTAGTATCGAACATCGCCGGTTATCTCTCTCCCCAACCAAGCGGGATGTTCAAATGAAGTATCTTCAGTAGGAAGTTCAATTTCAGCCACAAGTAAGCCGGCATTTTCTCCCAGAAATTCGTCTACCTCGAAAGTAAATTCTCCGACTGGTACCAAATGACGAATTTTGTGAATTACGCCCGGTTCGCACAAATCCAGTAAATTGTGGGCATCCGCTACAGCTATTTCCTTTTCCCATTCAAAACGTGTTGAACCGGTAGCATTCCCGCTCCCTTTAATAGTTAGAAAAGCCTTGTCGCCTTGAATACGGACACGAACGGTACGCTCGGGAACCGACGAAAGATAACCTTGTTTTATAGGCAGGGATTCGAGCACAAAGGGACGAAAATCGCCATGAATTAAAAACTTGCGTTCAATTTCATAGGCCATAATAAGGGTATAAAATAATGCAGCGCTGATTAGGCTTTTAAGGACTCTTTTCGTTTCTCTTCCAATCTCTTTTCCCACAACCAGGCAGATCGCAACGTATCTTCAATGGACTCTTCGGCTTTCCAACCTAACACAGTGTTAGCCTTTTCTGGATTTGCCCATACCTTTTCGATATCTCCTTCGCGACGATTCACTATTTTATAAGGAACAGATACCCCATTGACCTCTTGAAATGTTTTTACAATTTCAAGCACCGAAAGCCCATTGCCCGTACCGATGTTAAATACCTCAAGATTTGATTCGCATTTTTGATGCAGCATACGCTCCATGGCCACAACATGTGCCTTTGCCAAATCGACTACACTAATATAATCCCGAATACAAGAACCATCCGGCGTATTATAATCATCACCATAAACGCTTAGCTGTTTCCGTAGTCCCATGGCTGTTTGCGTTACAAAAGGGATAAGATTATTAGGAACGCCATTGGGCAATTCGCCAATCATAGCCGAAGGATGTGCTCCGATTGGATTAAAATATCGTAGAATAATGCTATTTATCAATGGATTAGCATGGATTGTATCACGAATAATCTCTTCACCGACCTGCTTGGTATTGCCATAAGGTGACAAAGCCGGTTTCATGGGAGCTAATTCTGACACAGGCAATTCGTCGGGTTGACCATAAACAGTACATGAAGAAGAAAAAACAAAATGACGTATTTTATGCAAAGGCATCAGTTGCAACAAATTCATCAGCGACACTAAATTATTGCGATAATAAAGCAACGGTTTCTCTACAGACTCTCCAACTGCCTTACTCGCAGCAAAATGTATGATTGCCTGAATTCCTTCATGTTGAGTCAGTACCTTATCCAATCCTACATAATCGAGACAATCAAGATTCTCGAAAGTGGGACGAATGCCCGTGATTGAAGCAATACCATTTAATACTTCCACATTGGAATTGGAAAGATTATCAATAATAACCACTTCAAAACCTGCATTTTGCAACTCCACCACCGTGTGGGAGCCAATATAGCCCGTTCCACCCGTCACCAATATCTTTTTCATACGAAATTGTTTTATTTGTCTAAGGACGTATGGAACTCGCATAATTTACTTTCATCATCTTTGATAAATGCTTGAATGCTCGTTTCATAATATGTTATTTATAGGACACCCTGTTTGAGTGCCTCACTCTCTTTTTCGTTAAACCATCATGTCCTGATCGAACACATGGCTATTTCTTCCAAAGCATGTCGGGATAAATGCCTTTCCGAACCAGTTCATTGATTTTAAGCACAACCTGTGGTCTGTCTTCAGCATACGTCACGCCAAACCATTTTGATGGCGTATCCAGCACTTTGCAAGTTGCCCGTTTGTCTGAAACGAGTTCGTTTACAACGGTAGGTATATAAAACTCTGATTTAATTTCCTGCCCGTGTGCTTGTAGAAATTGTACAAAACTCTCTTTTGAGTAAGCAAAATAATCGGGTGTAAAGCCCCACATATTCATCGAAACAGGGGTGTTTGCCGGAATCTGGTTTTCAATGCCATGCTCATCCAAATAAATGATCGTTCCGCCTTTTTCTTCAATATGAGTACGTTCTACCACAGAAGTCAAAAAACCCTGCTCATCCGTTGAACATATACCACGGCTCACAGCACCGCTTTCCGAAAGAGTATTCCCAACGCGATAGCCAACCATGCAATAAGCATTCTTCTTGTTTTCAACACTTTGCAAAAACTCAACCAACACTTCAAACGATTCCTTTCCATAAAAATCATCGGCATTAATCACGGCAAATGGTTCGTGAATCACCTCTTCGCCCATCATCAACGCATGATTGGTACCCCAGGGCTTCTCTCTTTTGTCATTGTATGAAATGCCTGCCGGAACATATTCAACTTCCTGAAAAACAATTTCCACAGGCACTATCTCGCGATATTTGGAGACGACACTTTCAACAAAATCTTTTTCAAAACTATGTCGAATGACAAAAACGATTTTACCGAAACCGGCGCGAAGTGCATCAAACACAGAATAATCCATGATGGTTTCTCCATTTGGACCAAGACCATCCAACTGTTTAAGACCTCCATAACGACTACCCATGCCGGCTGCTAAAATAAAAAGAGTTGGCTTCATACTTATATATATTTCGTTTGTAACAAATCCGGGCTATTGAACCGAATATTTTATTTAGTCATTGCCAAATATAAAAATTCGTGAACATCTCTGTTTTGAGCACGAAAGAACAACCATGAATGATCATTTGGGATGACTTTTTTCACTTATAAATCATCTGATTGTTCATCTTGAAAGCATAAATATGCTTCATAGCTTATTTGATGCAAATATACACATTTGTCCTATTCTTTTGCCACAAAAAACAATTTTCAAGAGCAATTAATCCCTTTTTCTGAGTTGCAGAAATAAAAGAATTGTCGTATTTTTATCGCCTAAATTTTTACTGCAAACAAAATGGAGAATACTGATTTAATAAAGTTTGTTACTACAAAAGCACAAACTTGGCTTAGCGGGAGTTATGACGAAGAGACAAAAACTGACGTTCGCCGCATGTTAGAAGCCAACGATTCCACCGAATTAATTGATGCATTCTACCGAGATCTGGAGTTTGGCACAGGCGGTTTACGTGGTATCATGGGCGCAGGTACGAACCGGATGAACCTTTATACCGTCGGCGCGGCAACTCAGGGCCTATCCAACTATCTCAAAAAAGAATTTCAACATATACCTCAAATAAAAGTAGTTATAGGTCATGACTGCCGAAACAACAGCCGCAAGTTTGCTGAATCATCTGCAGCCATCTTTTCGGCTAATGGCATTAAGGTATATCTTTTCGAAGCATTACGTCCAACACCCGAAATTTCTTTTGCCATCCGTCATTTAGGTTGCCAGAGCGGTATTATCATTACAGCTTCGCACAATCCGAAAGAGTACAATGGATACAAAGCTTATTGGGACGATGGAGCGCAAATGATTACACCGCACGATGTAAATGTGATTAAAGAGGTTGAGAACATCAAACGCGTGGAAGATATCCATTTTCACGGCAACGATGCTTTAATCGAAAGCATTGGCGAAAACATTGACGCTGCCTATCTCGCACAAATTAAGACATTGTCATTGTCGCCCGAAGCCATTGAACGCCACAAAGAGATGAAAATTGTTTATACTCCGATCCATGGAACAGGCGGCACACTCATACCGCGCTCACTCAAAAACTTCGGGTTTACCAACATCATTCATGTACCGGAGCAAGATGTCATCAGCGGTGATTTTCCTACTGTCGTTTCTCCAAACCCTGAAGAACCGGCAGCGCTAAGTATGGCAATCAAAAAGGCCATTGATACAGACGCGGAATTAGTAATGGCTTCCGATCCTGATGCCGACAGACTTGGTATTGCTGTGAAAAACAACGATAACCAATGGATTTTGGTCAATGGGAACCAAACCTGCATGCTTTTCACCTATTATTTGATGCGGCGATGGAATGAGTTAGGCAAAATAGAGAACAACGCGTATGTTGTCAAAACCATTGTGACCACCGAAGTTATTAAGAAGATGGCCGACAAAAACAACATTGCCTGCTACGATTGCTATACCGGATTTAAATGGATTGCAGCCGTGATACGTGAATTGGAAGGCAAACAACAATACATCGGTGGTGGCGAAGAAAGCTATGGCTACCTTCCCGAAGACTTTGTGCGCGACAAAGATGCCGTTTCGTCCTGCTCGCTCATGGCTGAAATTGCGGCCTGGGCAAAAGACAACGGAAAAACACTTTACCAACTGATTCAGGACATATACCTCGAATACGGATTTAGCAAAGAAAAGGGTATATCGATTGTGCGTAAAGGAAAAACCGGAGCCGAAGAGATTCAACAAATGATGACCAACTTCCGTC
>DAIDKM010000112.1 GCA_027450045.1 Paludibacter sp.
ACTAGTTCAAGTTTGGACGCAGCCGTACCTCGCACTGGAAATTGAATCAGTTTGCAACTGATTGTGGGTGCAACCACTTAAACATATAAAACATTTACCTATGAAACGAGCATGTATAAACAATTCGCCAATGACGATAAATGTGTAAGCGAGTTCCATACATCCTTAGTGAAAAAAATAAAAATAAACCTATGAAATCCCCCTATTTTGCATTGATATTCGGATTCTTGTTTTTGAGCGTTCCATGTTCTAAAACCAAATGCGCGGTTAGGCCTCCTTATCACGGAGACCTCAATAGCAGGAACCAAGAGTATATGTTGCGGTATATCGACACCATTGCCTGGTTGCAAAAGAGACTGGGCTGCTCCGCCAACTACAACTTTTTGCTAAGCTTACAAGCCACAACCTGCATAAAGCAGTCCCAGACCCTTTTTGCCTCGAATCGACGTTACGAGGCCTTGCATCAAGCCGCGTTGGCTATCGATGCCGCAGACAAGAGTGGCCAACTTCTGCTTCGGAGTGATGCTCATTGCAACATGGCAAAGTTGGAGATGCAATTGGAGATGCACCAACAAGCGGCTTGTCACCATGATACTTCCCGACAATTACTCCAAACGGCCTATCACATTATCCAACATAAATTGGACAGTACCCCACCCCGGGATCATAAAAGCATACAGTTGGCTTTCGGAATAATCTGCTTCGTTCTGTTACTCATGTACATCTGGGTATGGAGGCGTTTTCGCCATCATTTTAATGACACAATGCACATTTTCCAAATGGGGGAAGGGCAGCATGTTGCTCTTGAAGAAGAGAAGAAAGAGAGCGACGTAAGGCAACAACAGGTTATGGCAAGTACCGGAGAGACGGCATCGGAGTGTCATCGGGATGTTGCACAACCTATTGCTGCAAAGCAGCGCTGTCTTTGCGATAACGATCAGAAAAAGTATGATAATCTTTACGCAAAAATAGTGCAATGGCTCGAAGAGGAGAAACGTTACACCTGGCAAAACATCACGCTCTCCATGATGGCCAAAGAAATGGGAACCAACCGCAGCTATTTGTCCAAAGCCATTAGCGGAAAACACCTTAATTTTTCCTCCATGCTTAACCACTATCGGGTGGAAGAGGCTATGCGGCTGCTCTCCGATGACCCCCAACGTCCACTTGAATACATAGCTGTGAAGGTAGGGTTTAAACACTATACCACATTTACTGCCGCCGTCGAAAGAGAGACAAACCTCACCCCATCCCAATGGCGGGACAGCACGATCAATGGAGCCTGATACCCACAAATGCCAATTAAACAGACCGGGATTGCCGCATCAACTCCCTGATTCGTCAAAAACACCCTCTGATTCGTCAAAACTTCATCCTGATTGATCAATCAGGGGGTCACTTCTGTTGTACACTTATTTCTCCTTTGCTACTTTTGTTGCCTCGATTTAACAATCGAACGATGCTCCCCTTTTTCTGTGTTTTAATATTTAATTTTCAAAAAGCAGACTATGGCAACAAATGACAAAAGCAGCGTCATTGTAGAACTGTACGACTTGACGCTCACCGAGAGAAAAGACGACCGCTTCGGGCGGGTAGTAACCACCAAATCGCTCACGGAAGATGACTTGATTGCAATCGCCGTTTCACGGCGTACCGACCTCAACGCCAATACCCTTAAGGCGTCTATCAACATTCTTCAGGAAATAGCCTCCGAACAAATTGCTAACGGAGCTTCAGTAAGTTTTGGCCTGGGATATTTCAACCTTGGCGTCAACGGTGTTTTTATTGGCGACAATGCCAAATGGGACCCTGCAATACATAGTCTTTCGGTACGCGTCACCCCCACTGCCGGCTTGCGCACCGCGGTGAAGGCAAGTATAGTGGATGTGCGTGGCATGGCGGCTTCGGGCTTGGTTGTCAACACAGTGACAGATGTCACCTCGGGCGAGGTAAACAGCCGCCTTACACCGGGTGGAGGTGTGAACCTGACAGGCAATAAAATCAAAATTGACGGAGATAATGCCTCGGTGGGCATCAGCCTAACCAATGAAGCAACCAAAGAGGCGACCTTGATTGCCAAAACCGCGGTGCTGGTAAACGATCCCTCCAAAATCACCTTCGTGGTACCGGCAGGTTTGGCCTCCGGCGATTACAAACTGACCATTACAACTCAGTATTCATCAACATCACACTTGTTGAAGGAGCCTCGTTCTTATACCTTCGATTATGTACTGAATGTAACGGCATAAATATAGGGCAATCCGATATTAGGCTATCGGGTCATCCGACATTAGGCTGTCGAATCGTTCGATATTAGGCTGTCGGGTTATCCGACATTAGGCTGTCGAATCGTTCGATATTACCGAATCGCCCGATGCAAAACCAGAGGGACTCGATTAAAAGAATCCTGGCGCTTTATAGTAACTATTTTTCGATAATGATAAGAAGCGCGATCTGAATTGTTCGTTTCAATGGGTTCGCCTCTTTTAGCGCAAGTTATAATCTTGGACTAAGCGGAGCAGTTGTTGCCGGTTAAAAATGAATTCTATGTATATACAAATGATGTAGCCTCGTTACGCCAATATCAATTACAAATTAACAAACAAATCATTATGAGAAAATCAACCCTTATTTTAATCTTAGCGGGAGGAATCCTATTGTCGAGTTGTGCAACCATTATTTGCGGTTCGAAACAGCAAGTAAAATTTACGAGTAATCCTACTTCGGCAATCATTTATATTGATGAAGTAAAAGTCGGAACAACCCCTTTTGAGTTAAACTTAGCAAGAAACAGAGAACATCGGGTGACTATAAAACTAGACGGGTATCAACCCTACGAGACAACATTAACCAAAACGTTTAATCCATGGTATCTGGGAAATATACTATTTGGAGGAGTGATTGGGTTAATCATTGACCCGATAACGGGTGCAATTTACCATCTAACCCCCGGACAGGTGAACACAGAACTGAGCAAAGGAACTGCATTTAAAACAAACAAAAAAGGGATATATATAGCGGTTGCCCTGGTAGTCGATAAAAATTGGGAAAAAGTTGGACAATTAGAAAATCTCAACTAAGACTCTTTGATACAAATGATATATTTCCATGAATAACAAATATTCGATTCCCTTTGGTAGCATACCAGCGTGGGTGATAGCCGTATCTTGGACTGGAAATGAACTGAAAATCAGTGTAGCTAAATAGAGTCAATCACATTGGGACAAGATGTCCCATTTGCAACAAATCTCTGTTATCGATAAAGATATGGACCAACAATCCGGAATATTTACACTGGCACGTGCGTAGCACCGATATTTTGATGGGAAATGTAATTCGCTACATCTCTCAAATCGTTATTTTATAACCTATTATTTATGAAGAAGTCATCTTGTTTATTGTTTTTAGCTTTGGTTTTGGTATGTTCCTGTTCTCCCAAAGTATCGGTTCTGGTACTCAAAAGTTACCCGCCACTCAATCCACACGATACAGTGATGGTTTATGAACACAGGGAGCAGGTTCCAAAACTGGCCGAGCCATTGGCTAAAGTAACCGTAAGGGATGGTGGCATGACACTCCACTGCAACTACAATCAGGTACTTGCGCTTGCCAAAAATGAAGCAATAAAGATTGGTGGAAACGGATTGCTGATCACTGATCATACTGCTCCCTCTTTTTGGGGAAGCTCATGTCATCAGATCGGCGGCACTATTCTTCGCATTGTCGATTTTACGCCTCGTCAGGATACAATAACGTCTACCACAGTAGAGTATCTCTCTTTGCAAGAGAATGCCAAGCTGAACAAAAAATATCCTCCTATCCATAACTTTAGGGTAAATGTGGGATATGGTTATATTGTCAATCGGACAAAAGGGCTTACCGGTATCGAGAAACAACTCGAAAATGATCTCAGTTCCGGCCTGACTTGGGATGTGCAGTATCAATGTTTCCCAAAATCAATCTATGGATTTGGGGTTACCTACTCCGGCTATAGTTCGTCGGCGACTTATAACGGTAATATCGAGAATCTGTTATTGACCTATATAGCCCCCATGTATTGCATGAAAGGGTATGTTGCAAAAGATTGGTTGTTGGAAATGGATTACGGGATAGGTTATATCGGATATGCAGCTACTTTTCCGGGAACCGCCAACAAAGTAACGGCATCGAGTGTAGGTACGCATTTCGACCTGGGGGTGGAATATAAGATTAGTAACCATTGGGGTATCGGTGCAGGTCTTAGCATGGTTGGAGGTTCGTTTGGGAGTATAAAGGAGAGCAATGGATATTCCACCCAAACCATTGACTTGGGTGACCAGCGGATGGGAGTTTCACACCTGAAATTCTCCGTGGGAATGAGATGTTATTTGCCATGAGATACATTGGTGCGGTTTTATAAATCGCGGCAGCAGAGGTACCCATTGAAGCGGCAGAGTATGTAAATGAGAACGGCGGAAGCTGGAATATTTACTATATTTGTCGTGATTATCTCGGCAGTATCACTCATGTAGTGAATGCCGACGGCTCTTTGACACAAGAATTAAGCTATGATCCCTGGGGCAGATTGCGCGACCCAAATACACAGGTAGTATACACCCCCGACA
>DAIDKM010000113.1 GCA_027450045.1 Paludibacter sp.
CCGTAGTGGTAATGAAAGAATTTGGCATTGACATCAGTGACCACAAACCGACAATGGTTGATCAATATTTGAATGAAGAATGGGATTATGTCATCACCGTTTGCGACAATGCCAAAGAGACTTGTCCTGTTTTTTTTGGAAATGTAACACATCGGCTGCATATAGGCTTTGAAGATCCATCAAACGCCACCGGCACGGAGGAATTTATCTGGAGCGAGTTTCGCAGGGTGAGAGATAAAATCAAACAAGGTTTCTATACATTTTACGTTGAACAAATTAAACCACAATTATGAACAGCGTAAAACAACTTTCTTTTCTCGATCGCTACCTGACACTTTGGATATTTCTTGCCATGTTTCTTGGCGTTTTTTCGGGTTGGAAGTTTCCTTCTGTTGCTCTGTTTTGGAACAGTATGTCGTCAGGTGCTACAAACCTTCCTATTGCCATTGGATTAATCGTCATGATGTATCCTCCACTTGCAAAAGTGAAATATGAAGAATTGGGCAAAGTATTTCGCAACACAAAAATACTTGGACTGTCATTAATTCAAAACTGGTTTATAGGACCAATATTGATGTTTACGCTTGCTATTCTGCTTTTCAAGTTTTTTCCAGGAGAAAATAATTCCAATTTACCGTACGTATATGGAATCATTATGATTGGATTGGCACGTTGCATTGCAATGGTGATTGTTTGGAACGATTTGGCTAAAGGAGATACTCAATATGCAGCCGGATTAGTAGCTTTCAACAGTATATTTCAGGTATTGTTCTTTTCGATTTATGCATGGTTTTTTATAGCCATCGCTCCGGGTTGGTTTGGTATCCCAACAAGCGATGCGGTTTCCAAAATTACTATTGGACAAATTGCCAGAAGCGTTTTTATTTATCTTGGCATTCCGTTTATTGCCGGCTTTTTGACTCGTTTTATTCTTATTCGTGTAAAAAGCAAAGTGTGGTATCATACTAATTTTGTTCCAAAAATCAGTCCATTAACGCTTATTGCTTTGCTTTTTACTATAATAGTGATGTTCTCGCTTAAAGGAGAATACATCGTAAAAATTCCAATGGCTGTGGTTTTGGTAGCAACTCCATTGCTTTTCTATTTTGTCATCATGTTTTTCAGTTCGTTTTGGATGAGTAAAAGAGCGGGAGCTACTTATGAACAGTCAACCACGCTGTCATTTACCGCTTCCAGTAATAATTTTGAATTGGCTATTGCTGTTGCCATTGCTGTTTTTGGTATTAACTCCGGAGAAGCGTTTGCCGCAGTTATTGGTCCCCTGGTTGAAGTTCCGGTTATGATTGCATTGGTCAATGTGGCGCTGAAATTTAAGCAGAAGCTATTTGCCAAATGACCATTAGATGTTAGTAATATGGAAGTTACAAGAAACGATTATTGCGTAACTGAAAGATTACAAATTGTCAGTTACTTCCCTTCAACTTATCCGATTCCTTCAGTCTTTCCAATTCCTTTTGCCTTTGTAGTTTCCCATTGCCTTAATTTCAAATCTTTAATTGTGCGATAACCTTTTTCAGTGCATTACCCGATTGATGCAACTGATCTCTTTCTTCATCATTGATAGGCACATCGACAATACGTTTTATGCCGTTGATATTGACTATTGTGGGTACGCTCAGGCAAAGATCGCTTAATCCATATTGTCCATCCAGATAGCTGGATACGGTAAGAATGGAATTTTCGTTACGCACGATGGCTTCCACGATGCGCCTAACTGCTAATGCAATGCCATAATAAGTAGCGCCTTTCTTGTGAATGATGTCATAAGCTGCGTTTTGAACGTTTTTGAAAATTTCATCTTTCGGCAATCTGTTTTCAATATTCGCATGATTTGCTTTAAAATAGTCATCAAGAGGGATCCCTGAAATATTGGTTACACTCCACGTTGGCACTTCGCTGTCGCCATGTTCGCCGATGATGTATCCATGTATGTTGCGAGTATCTATTCCTACTTGTTCACTGATCATGTATCGGAATCGAGCCGAGTCGAGCACAGTGCCCGATCCAATGACTTTGTTCTTGGGGAATCCCGAAAGTTTATACGTGAGGTATGTGAGAATATCCACGGGATTAGTCACAACCAACAAGATACATTCGTGATTATAACGGATGATGTTGCCGATGATGTCTTTGAAAATAAAAGCGTTTTTGGTTACCAGATCAAGTCGGGTTTCTCCTGGTTTTTGGTTAGCGCCTGCTGTGATAATAACAATGTCAGCATCTTTGCAGTCGCTATAGGTTCCTGCATAGATTTTCACCGGTCGCACAAAAGGCATACCGTGGTTCAAGTCCATTACTTCTCCTTCGGCTTTGTCCATGTTGACATCGATCAAAACAATTTCAGGAATTAATCCGCTCAACATAAGTGTATAAGCTGTAGTTGCTCCCACAAAGCCGGCGCCTATAATTGCTACTTTATTTACTGTGTTGGTTGTCATATTGTAAAATGTTGTGAGATTATTTTGAAGAGTAAAATACAAATATACAACATGCCAAAGCCTTTTCTTCCTTATGTCTCAATTGATCAAATCATCCAGTAGGGAAATATCTAAAAGGCAATAAAACTAAATGGCTACTTTTGCTTCAGCGTCGGAATGCTTGGTATTTTATCCATATTCCCCCATCCGACATGGCTTTTACTGAAAAATCACGTTCTGACAATAGACCCTTGCTGGTTTTGATGGCGCTTTACGTCTGAAAATGACAGGAAAAGACGTAATTATGCGTTCTATTATACTCTCGGAAATAAGAAATTGCGCAATTGTTTGCTGTTTTGGTAAAAATATCCATCCTTAGCACTATCGGTGCAGATGGTTTTGTGGGTTCGTATATTGGTTTGTATGCCATGACGGTAAATTGATTTATTCTCATTTCTTTTTTTAACGGCCTTATTGCTATTGTAGCTAAGAGGCTTTTTTGTGTTTGACAACAACTAATTTACTTCCTTTTGGCGTTAATTTTTATCTTCTCCTTCCCATGTGTCATGATCTCAACTTCTTGTTTCTATTTTAATAGGTTTGTGTCTACTTTAAAATCAAATGTATCCAATTTCCCTATGTGATTGAAATGTAACGGCTACTTTTGTCGAACCACATAGACGTAAAGATTTTCAATATAACTGAATTTAAATACAACAATATCATTAGTCCCGATAGAATCTTTTCATTGTTGCTTTTATGGTTTTGCATGCAATTGGGATCTTTTGATAAATGATTAAACAAACAATATGGGAAACGAATTTGCTGTACAAGGGAAAGTAATTGTAGTAACCGGTGGGACAGGTGTATTGGGAAATTCTTTATGTGCTCATCTGGCTTCAAAGGGAGCACGCATGGTGATTCTCGGACGAGATGTTCATCGGGGAAAGGAGTTAGAAAATCGCATTGTTGAAGCAGGCGGCGAAGCTTGGTTTCTGCAAACGGATGTGTTGAATATTGCACTCTTGGAACAAAATTATGCCGATATAATGACCCGCTATGGCGTGATCGATGTGTTGATTAATGCAGCAGGCGGTAATCGTGCAGGAGCAACCGTTACACCCGATCAATCATTTCTTGATTTGGATATGAATGAATTGCGACAGGTCATTGACTTGAATCTCTATGGGACCATTTTTCCTGTTTCTGTATTTGCCAAAGCGATGATAGAACGCAAAGAAGGCGTGATTCTCAATTTTACTTCGGCTACAGTCAATCGTCCCATGACGCGTGTGGTAGGATATTCTGCGGCAAAGAGTGCCATTCAAAATTTTACACAATGGCTTGCCGTTGAGTTTGCTCAAAAATATGGCGATAAGTTGCGGGTGAATGCTATTTCGCCGGGTTTCTTTCTTACGGAACAAAATCGTTCGCTTTTGACAAATAGTGATGGAACATGGACAGACCGTAGTAAAAAGATTCTTGCTGCCACTCCTTTTGGAAGATTAGGTGAAGCGCACGAACTACATGGCACTATCCAATGGCTTTGCAGCGATGCTTCGCGGTTTGTCACCGGTCAAACCATTATCGTCGATGGTGGTTTTGATGCGTATTCAGGGGTGTAATAGAAATTCATCGCCATAAAAAAAGAACAAATGATTAATCGATTTGAACAATCGTTGAGATGGTTTGGCCATAATGATCCGGCTACGTTGCAAGATATTCGACAAACCGGCGCAACGGCAGTAGTCTCGTCATTACACCATATTCCAACAGGAGAAGCATGGAGCGTGAAAGAGATTGAAACCTATAAACAGGAAATCGAACAAGTGGGTTTAGCATGGCATGTGGTCGAAAGCGTCAATGTGCATGAGGATATTAAACGACGAACGGGAAACTTTGAACAATACATTGAGAACTATAAAACCACGTTGCGAAACTTGGCAAAATGTGGTATTGATGTGGTGACGTATAATTTCATGCCGGTGTTGGATTGGGTGCGGACTGATCTCGCTTACAC
>DAIDKM010000114.1 GCA_027450045.1 Paludibacter sp.
ATTTGACTCCCCTTGATACCAGACAGCACCTTTAATTCGATACGGTAACAACGGAGCAATCATAGCATTAAACAAACCTACCGGTTTCCACTGTATGAAAGTTTGTCCCATCAGAGGAGGCATTGCTGCTCCAAGATGATATTGCCATTCCCCCTGTAGATTAACAGAAGTATTACCCTCAACAATGGCATATTGCTTATCCGGCACAAAACCACCTTCACCTGCATTGCTAATGACTCGAATTACAATCACGTTTTCTCCTGCTTTCAAAAGATGAGCCGGAATATCATAGCGTCTGCGAGGATACTGGTAACCGGTAGTCCCGACAAAGGTTCCATTAATAAATACTGAATCGGCATCAACAATTCGGCCTAAAATGATTTTTGCCGGTTTCCCTATCATAGAAGATGGAATATCAACTTTTTTCCTAAACCATACCGAGCCATTCACCTGACCAAGAGCTGTATGTGCCCAATAGCCGGGAATTGCCATTGTATCCCAATTCGCAGTATTTAATGACGGCGAATACCATGAAACCCCTTTATACCCCTCATCCTTTTGTTGTAATGACGTGTACCATGCCATATCCCTTTGGGACTCTTTTTGCTTAATATCCCGAATTAAAGAGGCGCTTTTGAATTTCTGCGCTTCTTCATAATACATGGGAAAAGGTTTCTTAAGTGCATTTGCGCTGATCCACGCTTCTGCAGGAGAACCCCCGAGACTCGAATTAATCAACCCAATAGGTACTTTGTATTTTGCATAAAGATATTTCCCAAAAAAATAAGCCACCGCAGACCAGTTGTAAACATTCTTAGGATTTGCTTCTTCCCAACTTCCTGATTTAAAATCCTTCTGCGGCGTCATGAAATTATATGTCTCAGGCACATGAAACTCCCTGATATTTGGATTTGTAGAATTTGCAATAACATCCGGATAAATCCAATTAAAAGATCCCATCGTATGTTCCATATTTGACTGTCCTGCACAAAGCCATACATCACCAATTAAAATATTGGACAATTGAATCGTATTTTGCCCTTTTATCAACATTTTATATGGTCCTCCCGCCTTCATTGGTGGTAAAATAACATTCCAATTGCCATTAGGATCAGTGGTAAGCGAATATGTAGATCCAAAAAATTTTACGCTAACTTTTTCATTTGGATCAGCCCAGCCCCAGATTTTTATTTTAGCATCACGTTGTAACACCATGCCATTACTCACCAATCTTGGCAATCGAACAATCGCGTGTAACGGTGAAAAAAACAACAAAAAAACAACCGACAAAACGAGAAATAAAATCTTTCTTTTCATAGAAAACAGTTTTAATATGATTATCCATTCACAAAATCATTGATTCATAGTCATTGTTTAAAATATCGACTTGCAAACTGAATGAAATACGGCCAATTGGGTACAGGAGTGTGACCGCCTCTATGTTGGCGAAAAGCCAATTCTCCATCCATCAAAGAGGTCTCTATCGGAGGAAAAACATCAGTTTCCAAACTCTTTTTTCCAAGAAGTTTATACACTGGGCCAGCATCAACAGTTGCCATAAACATTCCACGTGTATCTACCCAGCCGTCGCCCTTCGATCCACCTCCAATAAAAACAGGACGTGGAGCACAAAGTGCGATCAGTTCATTGGCATCTATAGGAAGATCTGCTGTCGTCAACGGACCGGCATAACGCAAAAAATCACCTGCCATCCAGTGATATTCTGATTGACTTGCAATGTTTTCAACAGTTTCACCCATGATGTGTCGATAAAGTTTTGCTCCGGCTTCACCTGAGGAACTGATATAAGCAATAGCAAAACGGGGATCATAAGCCATAGCAACCAATGCTGCTTTTCCGTAGCGAGAATGACCCATAATACCTACTTCTTTCGCATTAACTCCGGCATCGGTTTCAAAATAATCCAAGGCGCGACTAGCTCCCCATGCCCATGCGCGCAATGTGCCCCAATCATCAGGTTTGCGATAATTGCCTTTATTCATCAATCCGATGATTCCTTTCCTCAAGCCTGCACCGTTGTCAGCCTGAATGCTGTTCGGTAAAAGAATAGCATATCCCCATCCTTTCCCCAAAACACGTTGTTGCCAACTTGGTTCCTTACTGGAAACGGCACCGGATGCCATCTGTGGAAAATGAAATCCCACAGGAAAAACAAACCCGAATTCCATGATAACAGGAACAGGATGATTAGCTTTTGCCGGCAAAGTTAATGTGAGCGATATGTCAACCGAAATAGAAGGAAAGCCGGAATTATCAACATGACCCGTAAGCTTTTTGGTGATGACTGGAATGCCTCCAACTGTATCGCGTATAACTTGTGTGACTTGCCAACTAACTGCAGGCATATTTTTAGGCACTCTACCATAAATATCCTTGTCAAAATATTCCACTATTTCCGGCCTTCGCTTTTTCCACCACATTTGCTCAGAGATGACTTTTTGTCCATTGTTCATGACTAACGGATCAGGAAGCGAGGAATAAGGATTCGCTTTAGCTTCATCATAATTTGCTGCATTGGGAGCTTTGGGATCATTTCCATTTGCACCGGGACGAAGCGAGGTGATATGTAACTGATTCAGCATATTTCGATAATCGAGACCTGTAAGTCTGTTCAGACTATCCATCATTTGTCTGGTGGGTTGCGCGGCTGCTGAAGCAATCATCACGCAAAACAATAGAAGTAAGTTGATCGCCTTTTTCATGTGAATCTATTTTATTTTTTACACCCCGAACATGCAAATTATTATTTCAATGTATCCATATCATCCCAAAATTTCTTTCAACATCGGATTAGTCGGATCGTCTTTGTATTTTTCGATAAACTCGGAAGGTTTCATTCCAAAGAAATCATGAAAACTATTGGTAAAATAAGAATGACTCGCAAATCCGACTTTATAAGCCACTTCCGAAATGTTTATTTCATTGTTAAGCATCAGATAGGCAGCCTGTTTCAGACGAATGGAGCGAATCATATCGCTGGGTGAAACTTGAATCAGTTCTTTCATCTTTCTATTCAAATGAACACGGCTTAAGCCCACTTCAACGCTTAATTTTTCGACACTAAATTCGGAATCTTCGATGTTATCTTTGATTATTTTGATCGTTTTCTCCAACAAGCGTTTGTCGGCAGAATTCACTTTCAACAAGTTATAATCAACATCAATGGGAAGTGTGAATTTTTTCCTGATAGTTTCTCGATTAGCAATCACTTGATTAATATGGCGTTTCAAAATATCAATATTGAAAGGCTTAGTAAGATAAACATCGGCACCACAATCCAATCCTGAAATAATATCCTCATCTTTTGTCATGGATGAAAGCAAAATAACCGGAATATGATTCGTGTTCGGATTGGTTTTTATTTTGACACACAGTTCATTACCATCCATTTCCGGCATTACTATGTCGCTAATCACTGCGTCAGGCAATTCGCTGGCAATGGCATTCCACGCCTCTTTGCTGCTATCAAACGTACTTATACGAAATGCAGCACCTAACTCAATGCTCAAATATGACAGCATGTCTTTATCGTCATCGACTACGAATACTTTTGGAACACTTCGTGTTGAATTTCTCGTGGTTGCAAGTTCGTTGTTGAAATCATTGTTTGGGACGTCAGAAGTCGATTGTGATAAGTAAAGTCCCGGATGTTGTTGATTCGGTTGCAATTCATCAGCAGTCAAATGGGCTGATGAAAGAGGAATACGAATAAAAAATGTGCATCCAATTTCATTGTTTACGGCAAAAATTGTACCGTGATGCAATTCCACCAATTGTTTGGTTAAATGAAGCCCTATGCCCGATCCCAATTGTTCTTGTTTACTCGAACCTTGCACAAAACGATCGTAAATTTTATCTATAGCAGCCGGATCAATGCCAGGACCTGAGTCTGAAATGCCAATTTCAACGTAATTTGATAAAGGCGTTGTATTTTTTTCATCCTGACCAACAGAAAGAGTAACCGCGATATGTCCATTTTCGGGTGTAAACTTGAATGCATTCGACAGCACATTGAACAAAATCTTGTCGAAGTTACTCGGATCGATCCACACATTTAAGGATTGTATCCGGCTGTCAAATTGAAAACCAATCTTTTTATGATTTGCCATATAATCAAATGACATCATAACGTCTTTGATTAAAAAAACAAGATCCGTCTCTTGGAAATGCAGCTTCATTTGCTTATTGTCAATCTTACGCATATCCATGAGTTGATTGATTAAGCGCAAAATGCGTAAAGCGTTTCGGTACATCAAGTGATATAATGCTTTG
>DAIDKM010000115.1 GCA_027450045.1 Paludibacter sp.
TGAAACAGAATATTTGCTGCTTGCTTGCATTTGTAAAATGATTTTATTTATAGTTTACTATCTATTGTAAGTAATTGAAAGTAAGTTTCTTAATCGTGCCCCCACTACTATTATTCTTTGTACCCTGCTACTGCACGATTGCATCGGGTACCCTTCTAATAACAAAAACATTATCTAAGATTCCATTTCCATCGACATAATCTACGCTACTGCATAAATAATCTTCTGCCCTGAAAACTAAACCTGCTTCATTACAGTTCATTTATCAAACCGAATAAATACTTCTAAACTTATTCTCCCACACGACACAATCGCGTGGGGGCGTTTTCATTTGTCAGTAATTTACGGGGTTACTCTGCAAAGTAATATAAAAGAATTCACTAAACTTCCAAATTCTGACAAGAAAACACCTTAATGTTATGAATATTTAGCAATTGTCAAGCAATTGATATTCAAATCAATAACTACGTGACAAAGGTTCAGACACCTTAATGAATAAAATGCAAAGGTGGAATTGAAGAATTTTGGGGTTAAAAATGGAAACCCCATCTTAGTTTTAACCAAATAGAAACCAGGGGAAACAATGAATCATTAAATAACTGCATATTTCATTGTCGTATTGGCACATTGGCATATTGTCCAATTGTCCGATTGCTTACACTTTACACCTTCAAACTTTCCACGTTGATGGATTGAATAACTGAGTAATTGAGTAACTGCATATTTCATTGGCACATTGTCGTATTGTCGTATTGGCATATTGTCTAACTCTTGCAGTCTCGTGGTTTCTATTGCCTGTGCAGTTCCCTGTTGCCTTCTTTGATATTTTGTTTCACTGAAAGCTCAGAGGCTTTGACTAAAGTCATGAATGGGGTACATCTATTCTCCTCCTCATAAATGTGGAGGCAATTCAAAAGTTGGAACACAATAAAGGAAAGGATGTTTATGAATCGCCGGATTTATCCGGTGGAAAAAAGGGATACTCCATCTTGGTTTTAACCAAATAGAAACCAGGGGGAACAATGAAGCTGTAAACAAGATTATGGATGACTTTGTATCTTCCTGTTTAACAATCTAAATATCTTGAGCAATTTCCATACACATACGGCTGTTGTGATAAGGGCATTTCCAAAAGCCGGCTTTATCTCCGTTTCGATTGACCGTTCCATCGGCATTGACGCTCCAAAACCATTCGCCATGTTCACGATCGATGAGGTGTTGTTGAATATAGCGCCAACAATCAAAAGCCTCTTGTTTGTAAGTATCAACTCCCAGCAAGCGATAAGCTTTCCATAACCCTGCAACGGCTTCGGCTTGAACCCACCAATGGCGTTCTGCATCAATTTTACCAGTAATAGTATCTAATTCGTAAAGCAAACTTCCATCCGGTTGCAAGCCTTCGCGTGCAGCATCGACAATTTTTTGCACCATGGCCTCCACGCTTGTTTGAAGGGTTTTATCACCCAGCACAACAGCCGCTTCGTGAAGCAGCCAAGAGGTTTCAATTTCGTGGCCATAAGAGATAATGCCTTCCTTTTTGTTCCAGTCTTCATCGAAAAAGAGTTGAAGGTGTCCGGTTTCAGGATCAATGAATTTATCGATGAAGAGTATGATCAGATTGCTAAGGCTTTGGCTTAACATCTCAGAAGGCCACACGCGAAAGAGATTTGTATAGGCTTCGAGAATGTGAAGGTGCGTATTCATCGTCTTTTTCTCATTGGCATCTTTGAGACTGAGGCGCATATCGGAAATTTCGTCCCATTCACGGGTAAAGGCTTCAAAATAACCATTCTTAAGTTTGTCAAAGCTTTTATCTTCGATCAAATGGTATAATTCAATAGCCTGGTCGAGTGATTCCTGATTACCGGTAATGCGTGCATGTTCGCTCAATCCATACATCGCAAAACCTTGGGCATACATCTGTTTTTTGGTATCGTTTGGGAGTCCGTTGCTATCGATAAGCCAGTAGATTCCCCCAAAAGCAGTGTCTTTAAAATGAGACAGGAAGTAGGCTTGTGTTTCATTCGCAATTTTCAGATATTGAGGATTTGGGATAAGCGAGTATGCCGCCGAAAATGTCCATAAAATACGGGCATGGAGAATCGCTCCTTTGGGTGCATCGGGATAGAAAGTTTCGTCCCCGGCTATCCGCCCCAGAAACCCTCCGTTTCGCCGGTCTTTGGCTTTTGTCATCCAATATGGCAAAATATTATCTTTCAGCTCATCGAGCACTGCTGTCTGAAATTCATTGGTAGTCATGTTTGCAAAATAGATTATGATTGTTTCCGTTGTTCATTCAGCTCGGACACAATGTTTATCAGTTTTTTCTCATTCAACGGGTAAAAAGCGATAAAAATAACGGATAGTGCTGTCCCTATTGCAGGGAAGAAGCTAAGCATCATGCGAATCCCTGTTAATGTTTCCGTTGTTTGCATCACGTTAGCATGAAACCCCACAAAACCAAGCAACCAGCCGGTAAGTGCGCCTCCAATAGCCCATCCGAATTTCTGCGACATAGAGGAAGAAGAAAAGATAAGGCCGGTAGCACGACGGTTGTTTTTCCATTCGGAGAAGTCGGCAATATCGGCATACATCGACCATAACAAGGGGAAAATACTGCCGGCACACATGCTAATGAAAAATTGAAGCACCATCATTAACCCAATGCTATGAGGATTTAGGAAGAAAAACAGAATACTGAGGATGGTGGCAACAGACATGGAGGTGAGATAAACTCCTTTTTTGCCAATTTTACTTGCTAATGGGGTGACTAAAATGATACCCAGAATGTTAGCCGCCTGACCCAACACTAAATAGAGGGTAGTCAATGTAAGCGAAAGACTCATAAAGGGTAGTTGCACCATGTCATCTTTTTGTACATAATACTTGAAATAATAGACGGCAGCGCCATCACGAATGGAATTAAAGATTAACGCCGAGATTCCCGCGCCAAGCAAAATCCACCAGGGACGGTTTGCAAATAGATCTTTTATATCTGCTTTCAGCGAACGAGTCTTCTCGTTGATCGGTTTGATACGTTCTTTGGTGAGCGCAAAACAACTCCAAAAGAAAAGAACACATAACACAGCAATCACCATCACGCCCATCGTCCATGCAAATTGAACGTTCCCGTGGTGAATTTGTTTGAAAAATTGCACCAATGGATCGATTAATAGGAGTGCGACAAAGCTTCCGATAAAAGCGAAAACCATGCGGTAGGATGACAATTTGTTTCGCTCTTTCGGGTCGGACGACATGACGCCTAACAGAGAAGCATAAGGCACGTTGATCATAGAATAAACCATCATCATAAGGGAATAAGTGATGTATGCGTAGATCAATTTACCGCTGCCTCCGAAAGAAGGCGTGATAAACATTAACGTGCCGATAAGCCCGAATGGCAGTGCAAACCACAATAAATAGGGACGGAACTTCCCCCATTTTGTTTCCGTTCGGTCGCTGACGACGCCGACAACCGGATCGAAAATAGTGTCCCAAAAACGTGTTACTAAAAACATGGTACCGACTGCCGCTGCCGGTAGTCCAAAGACGTCTGTATAGAAAAACAGAAGATACATGGTGAAAATCTTCCAAAACATCGACGAGGCAAAGTCTCCGAATCCGTAACCGATTTTTTCTTTTAACTTGATTGCTGTCATAAAAGGTGTGTTGATTGGTATGAGCACTTCATTTCTTATCGCAAAGATAGTTGTGCTTTTATTGATTTACATTTTAAATAATGATCCTATCTGTTGAAATTTACAAAGAATCTACCGCCTCTTCCATTGATGGAATGAAGGGTTTGTTTCGCTCAATAAGTGCTTGAATTGTTTTAACTGATGTTGTAGAACGAAATCCGTCAGCAGGCGTATTCAGACAATAGTCCACCAACTTGTCGACTGTTGAAACAGCCACATGCATGCGTGTATCCGAAGAGGCATAATAGATAAACACTGTACCATCATCGTCGGCAATCCATCCGTTGGAAAAGAGTACATTGGAAACATCACCGATTCGTTCCTCGCCTTCAGGCGCCATGAAATAACCACCCGGTGATGCTATTAATTTGGAAGGATCTTCCAAATCAGTCATGTACATATATAAAACATATCGAAGTCCGGCAGCGCATGGACGGACGCCATGAGCAAGATGTACCCACCCTTGTTTTGTTTTGATGGGATGGGGTCCTTCACCGTTTT
>DAIDKM010000116.1 GCA_027450045.1 Paludibacter sp.
AACTAGAAAAGGTAGTTTTATTAAGTAGTAACCTAGATTTAGAAGAAAACTCTTCAGTAAACGATATCAAATCTGTTATAAGCAAGACGAACTCAATTTTTGAAGATCTTTTTAAAAACTCTGAGAAATCAGGAAAAATAATGGTTCAGTTTGAATTGGGAAAGAAGAAAAATGAAATTAAATTTGCAGTAAGAGATGATTTGGACTTAGACATTATGAAAGAGTTTGAAAAAAGGGTCAATAGTGAAAAATATCCGAATTCAAAAAAGAAAACTATCAAACTACAGTTAATCTATAAGGTGAATTCATATAATGATGTAGAATAAAACACCTAACCCCATAATACATAGACATCCGTGCGGTCAGAACAACTCAGCATAAAAGACAGCTTTTGCTCCGTAATCACCTTGTCGCATGGAAAATTGCCTGAACCCTGATTAAGCGGTTTAATCAGATAAATGTGAGAGACTGTAATCTGCGGAATCATTTAATCTGATTAAATCGTGGTGCAGACAAAGGAGCGACAGTGAACACTTTCGCAAAGTGGCAAAGTGAATAAACTCGGTCGTTATGAGTAATAGCAAGAATGAAAAGACATTTCAATATTTTACAACAAAACTATAGATTAAATTGATATGGAATCTTCAACCATTACAACAGGAATTAAAAAAGTGATTGAGACATGGGAACCAAAACTAATCAACTTGCCGATAAATACAATTACACAAAAAAGAAATAAACAAAATCGAACAATAAAACAAATTCTTGGTCACTTGATTGATTCTGCATCAAATAACCATCAACGAATGATTAGGTTACAATACAATTCCAACCTGATATTTCCTGACTACAGACAAGATAATGACTTGTGGATAGCTCTTCAGGATTTTCAACATGAAGATTGGAATAATTTGATTCAACTTTGGAAGTACTTTAACTTGCATATGATTCAAGTAATCAACTCGGTTGACCAGTCAAAACTTGGTAATTACTGGCATGACTTTGAAGGAACAAAAGTAACTTTACAAGAGATGATTGAGGATTATCTTTGGCATATTGATTTGCACTTAAATGAAATTCAAGAATTAATTGACAAATAAAGCACGACCGAGAACATGAATTTAGTAGTGAAGACCTCACTAAACCCGCTCACCTATTAAAACACAAACACAATGGAAAAACTTTTGCAACTACAACAGACATTAGGTTGGCTTTTGCCCATTATTATTCTTTGGGATGGAGTTTGGAAATCGATAGCCATGTGGAAATCTGCACGTAAGAATCAACTTGTTTGGTTTATTTTTATTGCGGTCATTAATTCCGTAGGTATTCTGCCAATTGTTTACCTTTTAATTCACAGGAAAAGAGCCACAGCATAGTCCAACAGACAACACGTTGCTAAAAGGAAATGGATAAAGTGCAGACCCTCTGCTATCGTAAGTGTCCTGGATTGTTAGTTCAATTCTGAACGAAGCGGAGACTTGGACTGGAAATAAATCAGTTTGTAGCTGATTAGCAGTTGAAAGCTTTCCTTTTTTTGGGACACAAGTTAAATACCTGCCCCCCAGAGTAGAGCTTTTTGTTTACAGAAGCGGATGGAATGGCAAAAATACAGGAAAGAGCCAGGGAGAGATCAATAACTCCCAATCACTTAAAAACACGACAATCCATTATAACCCCTGCTTACGTCGTTTCAACAACATTCGGAATTCTTTCCGGTTGCCAAAAACAGGTCAATACGGATATTTAACTATTGCCTTTTAAACTTATCGGTTAAATGTCAATCATACGTATGTAATTCGTTACAAAGAATTTGAATCCATGTATGTGGAATCTTTTATTTATTCATTATTAAAACGTATTGATTATGGCAACAAAGAATGTAGTAGTTTTAACCGTATTGCTTTCAGCATTTTGTGTAGTAATGGCATCAGCCCAGGTACCCAAAACTCCCCCGACACCTCAGGCCAAGGCCGAAATGATGACGGCGCACATGAAGAAGATGCTGAAACTATCGGATGAGCAGGCAACCAAGGTGGAAGCGTTGAACGTGAAGTTTTTTGAAGCGCAACAACAAATGGGGAAAACTATCCGCGAAGCCCGTCAGGACTTTAAAGCCAAGATGGTATCCCATAAAGCTGATTTGCAGAAGATCTTAACGCCGGAACAATTGAAACAGTTTGAAAGTTGCAACCAGCACATGCGCCACATGCCGATGAATCACAAAATGGGAATGCGGGGCATGAAAGGTGGAATGGGAATGAATGGCATGAGTGGCCATCATGCAATGAAATGTGATACTACACAAACCAAGAAGTAGTCATCGTTCGCTTATGGTTAAGAAGCCGCTTCGAAATTCCCGGAGCGGCTTCTTATGTATCACAAGTCCCGTAACCATCTTTCAACAAGGATATAAAACGATTCATTGATCTTTCGCACTTAACATGCATCGTACTTCTTGACAAACTATCCGCCTCCCTACCCTCTTTCTCCTACTTTGGAGTAGCTTTGACTCACACTCATTAGAGAATCAGAATCATTCTTTAGCTTAACTTTTTAGCTTACATCTGAAAAATCACTTTATATAAAGGGGTTGAGATAATTTCGCCCCTGACAGGGCTTGAATTTGTTCATGAACAATATTCTACCATAAATTCGTCTCTATGGGACTTCACATAGTAACTGCATAACAGCAATAATATGGAAATCGGAAAGTTGCAATTTGTGCATTAGCCACATCGGAGCGATATTCGTAGAAGATATTTTTATACCGGACAACAAGGTAACTCTTTCTCTTGTTTAGATCTACCTGTTGTTTGTGGAAATGCCATTTGGTTTGTATCATTTTTTTTCGTTGTTTTGTAAAAATATATCTGTTATGACCATACATAATCTTTCCGATCAAAACTCGCTGCTCAATCAGTTTCTAAAAGAGATACGAAACGTTGATATACAAACCGATAGAATGCGATTTCGTCGCAACATCGAGCGCATTGGCGAAGTCATGGCGTATGAAATCAGCAAAGCATTGCTCTATCGCAACGAAGAAATAGCGACACCACTCGGAAAAATCGAAATACCCATCGCCGACGAACCCATTGTGCTGGGAACTATTTTGCGTGCCGGATTACCTTTTCACAACGGCTTTCTCCATTATTTCGACCATGCAGAGAATGCATTCGTTTCCGCCTACCGGAAGTACAAAGACGCGTTGAAGTTCGACATCTTTATCGAATACATTGCCTCTCCCTCCATCGCCGACAAAACGCTCATCATCACCGATCCGATGCTTGCCACCGGCAGCTCGATGGAATTAGCCATCGGTGCATTGCTGACAAAAGGGACCCCCGCACATATTCACATAGCCACCATCATTTCGAGTCAGCCGGCCATCGATTATTTGCAACAACACATGAGCAGCGAAACCATCACTCTTTGGACGGCGGCCATTGATCCCGAACTGAACGATCACTCTTACATCCTGCCCGGGCTTGGCGATGCCGGCGATTTGGCTTTTGGCGAAAAACTATAATCTCAAAAACATTACTATTATGACCAAACGAATCCTTCAATATTGGAAATCAGTTGTGGTGCTGGCTATTATTTTTTTCTTGTCCACTGCTCCCGCTTCAGATTTTAAATCCATCCCAGCCTTTCCCAATGAGGATAAATTGGTTCATTTTCTAATGTATTTTACATTGGCATTTGTGCTTTTATGGGATACGACGAGGCGCAATCCTCACGCGAACATTGCTAACAATCATGTTTGGATATGGATCATTGGCATTCCTGTGCTCTTCGGCGGAGCAATGGAAATTTGGCAATGGCTGTTGACCACCTCTCGAACAGGCGACTGGGTGGATGAAGTAGTAGATACCATCGGAGCAACAGCCGGTTATTTCTTTGGAAAGTGGCTGATAATCCAATATTTTAACCGGAAAAGTCGATGAACGAATCGTCCTTACGATACCACATTGCCGTTACACTGATCAAAGGGATCGGGCCAATATTAGCCAAAAGCCTGCTT
>DAIDKM010000117.1 GCA_027450045.1 Paludibacter sp.
ATCAAATGCCGTAATTTCGCAAGTATAGTTGTCGTAAAAAGTCGGCTTTAAATATTGGTTTCCTGATGAAGTCATGTAACGATCGAAGTAGCTATTATTATTGGGATCTAATTGGGTAAAGAACGGCATAAAAATTTTACGTGTATAACCTGAAACAATATTCACATCAGGAGTCAATTGATACAACAGATGCACGGTTGGAAATATATTTGTGGTTGAAGCTTTAATGATCGTATCATTTTCAAGCACCTTGCTTCGATAATGTATATTTTCCATCCTTAAACCGGCAGTAGCATGAAATTTCCCAAGTTGTTTTTGCAACTCTGCATATAAGGCTAAATCGGTTTCCTGATAGTTAAAGTTCAATTGGGTTATATATTCAGGCTTTTCAAAGATGGTTGAGACGGAATCATTCAAATGGTATTTTCCCAAATCATTTGCAGAGAATGTACTTAGTTTTCCACCAGTATTCAATTGAAACCTGGCTGATTTAAAAGGCAGCTCGAAATCATATTTCAAATAGAAATTATTGATCTTCAAATGCATGTTGTTGATACTGTATAACGTCGAATCAGCTTGTTCTTGTTTTGATCTACTCATCGCTTGCTTGTTATACAATAGATAATACCCTGTAATCTGTAGCGTTTTCCCCGATGTGTCGAGAAGTGTTTTATACTTTGCCACAAATTCATTGTTGGAATTGTTATTGGTATTCGTATATGAATTTGTATAGATGATGGGGCGTGCTAGGTTTTGAGTATTGGAATTGCTGAAAATGGTTGCCGCATTGTTTGTGCTGTTCAAATTGTAGTTAATGATCAAATGGGAAGTATTGTTTAATTTGAAATTAACCATAGGACGAAAATAAAAATTCCGCTCATCAATGTCTGATACATTGTTCTGAAAAAACAATACAGCCGGCGAAAAGGAAGTGAATGCCCGATTGATAAAATCAGCAGTATTTCGTTCCTGCTTGCTATATCCAGTTTGCAGTTGCCAATTGATGCCTTTGATATTCCCGTCAAGCATCATCGATGGGATATACGTACTTTTATTGTTCTGGTTTATCCCATAATCAAAATCGAGTGCCCCGCTAAAATTCTTGAAACTACTGGTCCGGGTAATAATGTTAATGACTCCCCCATTTGTATTGGCCTCATAAGATGCTCCGGGGTTTGTGATCAGTTCAATTTTATCAATTGTTGTTGCAGGTAAACTTTGAATGTAATTATTCAAATCTTGTCCCGATAAGCTGCATGGCACCCCATCAATATAAATCGTGGTGCTTTTACCGTGTAAATTAATATCACCTGTAGGGCTTATCATGACACCCGGTAATTTTTTAATTGCTTCCGCAATAGAACCCGAAGAAAGAAGTGGATTATCTTTTATGAGGTAAGTGGATTTATCAGCATCTATTTTGACAAATTGTTTTTTATTCCCTACGATCGTTACCTCGTTCAACTCCTTAAAGATCATTTTTTGTACTAAAACGATCTTCCCCAGATTTATTTCCCGGGTTTGATCCTCAACTTTAAATGTAATCGTATCTGCGTTATAATTCGGCGAATTGATCAGCATCCTGAATTGTCCCGGTTGCTTAGATATTACAAATTGATTGTGGCATTTGTGGGTTATGAAGGATTGGAATATATGATATTGATTGTGTTCAGTTTTCTCAAGAGTGATATATTTGTCAGTCGAATCTTTTTCGCACGCTATATTATTTACTTCAATATCGGCTTTAACTAAGATCGTTTGAGCATTTGCCGAAATCCCTAAAAACATAAGGAACAAAAAAGTTACAGTTCTCTTCATAGCTTGCATGGACTACAGAGTGATGATGAAACAAACAGATTTAGCAAACGCTAATAAAATGTTTGCAAGGTTAAAGTTACCCGTAATTCTTTTGACGGATAAGGAATTAGTAAAAATCTCAATACCTATTTTGCAATAATTGTGTTTTACACATACAACTAAAAAACAAGAAGATAGAGGCAGACTACCGCATAGGGAATACCTATCCGACAAATACGAGCAAAGAAAAGCAGATTTTGAAGACTAAAAATTGGCGAGGAAATCAGTCAAATTAACTTCATGAGTCAAGCCTAATCGTTTACGCAGGGTAGTACGGCGCATGTTATACGATTTCGCTTGAATCTCCAGCAGAGAGGCGATAGCGGACGATTCAAAGCCGGCAAGCAACAGGCAGCAAATTAATACATCACCGGCTGTTAGTTCAGGGTAACGACCGGTTAAACGTTGCGAGATATGATTGTAGAGAGCATCCACGTTTGAGATAATTTCACGGTAAAGGGCTGAAATTGCCTCTTCTTTTTCATTGAGAACACGTGTAATTTCTCTCTTTTCCATCCCTGATGCTTGTGCCATTTGGGTTTGCATCTCTTTTTTCTGATCATTGATATTAAGTAGCATTGCCTGTTGTATGCCAAGTTGTTTTTTCAACAAAGAATTCGCTTCCTGTTCTTTTGTTCTTAATTCTGCTTCTTTTAAAGTCAATGTCTGTTGCTGATTGAACTGTTGCCGTTTACGGCGGTTCCTCCGCAGCAAAATAACCACAAACGCCAAACCAAGACAGAGTAGTAACAAGAGAACCAACCATTTATTCCTTTCATTACTGATCAAGAGATGATTATTTTCAACCGCAAACTGCTGATAGTTATATTTTTTCTCCAATCCGGCGAAGCTCTCTTTAAGGGATAGTTGATTGAGCGAATCTTTAGCGGCAGAATCTTTTTTGGCAAAGTAAAGCGCTGCCCTCAGATTCCCTTTTTTCTCATATAGTTCTTGCCAACGCCGGTAGTAGTCCGGTGCCATTTCATGCGGATTGCTGCACTTTGCCAGGTAAAAGCGGGCAGAATCCAATTTCCCGATTTGCAAATAGGTAACAGCAAAATTTATCCATTTTCTATAATCATAAACATCCGACGTTCGTACAGACAACCGGAAATAGCGTAATGCCATCGGATAATTTTTCTCATAACAATAGGTAGCCCCTGATAAGCGATAAATGGAAGAGAGTAAAAGATCGTCATGTAACGGCAAAGCGGCCTTTTTAGCCAAACAATAATAGGTTAATGCGCTATCGAACTGACAATGTAAATAATAACTGTTTGCGATACTTATCAAGGAAACCACACTATTCCGGCGGTCTCCCGCTTTTTGGAAAGCCGAAAAGGCTAACCAGTTATAGTGGGACATGCTGTCCAATTGTTGCTGTTCTTTATATTCGCGGGCTTTATCGCTGTAAACAAGTCCCAACAACTTGTAGTTATTACTTTTGGCTGCATACGTTCCGGCTTTTAGTAACGCAGCCACTCGTCCTTCAGGATTCTCTCGGTTCCCCTCAACCCGGGAAAGATAAAAGAACGCATAACCTGCAAGAGCAGAATCCTTTGCCCCATTATAATAATTGACGGCAATGCGGATCAGGGAGTCGGATTGCACTTCGATGTTGTTTTTGTCGAGTGCCTGACTCATCAACAGAGCATACAATGCGTGATCGGGAGAAGAAAGGCGTTTGGAGTCGGTAATGTGTTGGAGTAATGTCAACGCGCTGTCGGGGTGCGCTTCCATCAGGCTGTCGGCACGGGAAAGCAACACCTTGTCCTGTGGCGAAGTGTGTCCGCACGAGACAATCAAAAGGCAAAGAGAAAGAAGGATAAGTAATTGGCGCATGGAAAACAAGCAAAGAAAAAGCAAAGATAGAACTTTTTAATTGACAGTTGACAATTACTGCTGTTGCGTTAAGTATTATTCTTCATTAACAAAT
The DNA here is from genome assembly GCA_027450045.1 of Paludibacter sp. GTDB lineage: Bacteria > Bacteroidota > Bacteroidia > Bacteroidales > Paludibacteraceae > Microbacter. Next base: position 3,794 of record DAIDKM010000117.1, read on the forward strand.
AAATTATATTGTAGTTCTTTGACATTTTGATTGAATTGACGATTGGCAAGCAGTTCCCTGATCGATGTTTTGTCGAAAACAGATATGCCTAAAATCTGCATCATCTCATAAATAGAGAGATTACATCCAATAGCATGTTTTACATGTGCGACAATCAGGTAGGTGCAAATTGCTACCCACAGGTGAATTTTAACGGCATTTGGGGAGTAT
>DAIDKM010000118.1 GCA_027450045.1 Paludibacter sp.
AATAGTGATAATTCTCTTCTTCGTTGAACAGATTGCAACCATTTATACCGCAATTATATATATGGAAATACTTCCCAAATTTTAATGGTTGTGATTCTTGTGATATGCTTCTGTTCATAGCTGATAATTTCATGAATGAGTCAGATTAGCTGTTATACATCCAAACCCCATAGCATTTTTTTCTCCCAGCCCTGTTTCGTAGCCGATGTGTAATAGCTCCGGATCGGCTTTTAATCGGAACTTGCAAAGCGAACCTTTTATTTTTGTTTGTTGGAGTGTATCGGCTTTGATGGTGATCAGTTTTGAGCGTGGTTCGGTCAGCGTTTCCCATTCATAAGTAGTTTCTCCTTCAAACGGTCTGCCATAGAAAGCGCTGTATTTTTTGATCAGGTTATTGACAATGGCTTCCCCTGCCTCGGGTTCTGCTGCCGAGTAGAAATGTATTTTCCCTTCATCAGTTTGTTTGGCAAGACAGAGCGGCGATAACGTCTGCCCGCGGAGTTCGCCGTCTATGGGTGGCGTCGGCATCATTTGAACGTGTTGAATGGTAAACTGCACTTTCGATTGCTTATCTCCGATGGTGAATTGTTGTTCCGCAAACACCCCTTTCACAAATTCTTCGGTGCTTCGTTCAGGCAGAAAGCTGATTTGCAGTGTTGCCATGTCATTCATCAGGAGAAGACGGTTTTTTGTTTTGTCGATGGCAATCTTTACGAACAATGGTGAAAAGGTGAACAACCGGAATTGTTTTCCATCCGATTCAAATCCATTTTGATGTAACCATGCTGCATACGCTGCATTTCCTTTGGCTAATGTATGATAGATGTAGGCTGAGAGTTCGTATTGATAGGAAAAGGGTAGGGCGTTGCCATATATGTTCTTGTCGATGGTTAATTGAAGCTCAAATCGCATGGTGTATATATTATGTAATGTTGCAAAAGTAATAATTGTTTTTGAGAATATGGACTATTATTATGAATATATGTTCAAAAACATCATGTATGGGTATTTTTAATCATAACTGCTAATAGTTATCTGTTTATCATTTAATTTCAAAGACAATGTGCAGCGCACATTCCCGGAAAGATTCGTTTTTCAATTTCCCCGACAAGCTTTCGTTTGTCGGGGTTTGAAAATTCACCATAGGTTATTAAACGGTCGGTGAAGCAGTAGAATCAGACTGATTGGTGGGATCGGACGGTTTGTTCGGATCATTGTTGTTGGAGTTTCTGGCTTTTTTTATCAGGTTTGAAATGGTGTAATCTTTTAATTTCACATCATTGACACCCCGATACATGGCACGTGCACTTTTGGTGATCATAGTAATCATTTCCCACATTTTGTTAAACTCTTTTAGATTGGAATCTAACATCCTGCTTCGCTCGCTTTCTTTACGATGCTGAGCTTCGTTTAGTACACTGATATTTGCTGAGATAGCTTGCAGGTCATCGGGCAATTGTGCTTTCATCCCTACATTTATCAGCGCCGTCGCGTTACGTTTCAGATTACTTACCAAGGTGGTTACATCCTGAATCACCCCTTCCATATTGCCGGAGGCAATATTTTTCCGAATTCCTTTTAGTTCAAAATCGGCAATCTGAATATCAAGCGCTTTGCCGGCCAATATCAGATAACCCTCCAACGGATTAAGCGAGATACGCAACGTATTAGCTTTCTCGTTCAATTGTTGCGTGATCAATTTGAGCTGTCCGGTGATGGCGCTCAATTTAATCAACTCACTGCATACATTCTTTTGAGCTTCCACGGATGTGATCAACTCTTCTGAATACATAGAAGAAAAATTACGAAAGTCCGACAGGTCGATCTTAAGACTGTTCAACACATGTCCTGCTACCACAGGAACTTCTTCGGTTTTACACCAATACTTTTTAATTTCCATTTTAGATAGAATGAAATTGTTAATAAATAATTGAATAATAAGACTATCCGATGATTGCCTTATGCTGTATATCGCCTGGCGATTTTTTCTTCTATGTTTCGTTGCCTTCACATCCTCTGTGAATATCTATTTGAATTGGATCAAATAGGTTGCTCAATGTCTTGTTTTGGGGGTTTTCCTTTTGATGCGATTGTGTTTAATGTGTTGTGTGTTGTCTTCCTTTCAGATAATTCATCCTTGTTTGAGAGGGCCTGTATCCCGATCGGTATTTTTTAACGCTTGATTTCCTCATGTCTCCTTTCTTCATTGTGTTAGTTCGATCTACGGTTCAGGTTGTTTCATTGAGCGTACATGATGTTTTTTGTAATGTTGGGTTCTTTGTTCTTTTATAAATGTCTTCTTTCAACGTCATGCAGCTCTTTTTTCTCGATTTGGACACTTTATTGAGTTAGCTGTTCTCTTTTTCCTGAATATCCATTCTTATTCTTGTTTTTGTGTTCTTTATTTCAATAAAAGTGTCTTCGATTTTAATTAATGCCTTCTTTTTCTCGTTTTTGTGTCTTGTTTCCTCATTTTTGTGTTCTTTTTTGCTGTTAGTGTCTCTTTGATCTCAATTAATGTTCTAATTTTTATCTGTTTCGCTCATTTATTGCCATATATCTCTCTTTTTTCATGTAATTCATGATGCTATACGTGAAATATGTGATATGTAGGATGCCTGATGGTTTATGGTTGATCATCCCTTTTGGCTATTCTTACCACCACGCCGATTTGTCCCTCCGGATGCGAGTCGGCTGTGATTCGGTTGATATGCGCTTCGAATATTTGGCTATAACCCAAATTTAAAAACTTGCTGATCTCCTTATTTTTTTCTTTGGGGATGTATCCCAGTTTTGTTTCGTTGAAATAGACAGTCACAGCATAGGGATCGAATTTGTTTTCTGGCTCAGCTTTCAACGTCAACGCAGAGCCGATGGTTAGTTGTTGAAAAACGTCGATGCCATCGCAAAAGGTAAATCCGGCAATGTGGAAATCGGTAAAATAACGTTCGTTCATGATTGACTAATTGAGTAACGGAATGTTTATGATGCAAAATTACTTTTGCAAAGTGTCAACTTGTGACACACTCAATTTTTTTTGAAAAAAATCAGCTCTTTTTTTTAGAAAATCAAGAAAAGCGGACGATTCGAGAATGTCAATGTCATGCAACAAACCCATTACAAAACGTCCCACACCATCAAAACTGCATACTTCCGTCTCGAAAATCCATTCGTTGTCGGTTATTTTTGTCAAACAGTTTTCTGAAAGCGGATACTCTTCCATCAACAAATTGGCAGCTTGCAATCCCAGTCGTAATTTAATGGGGAACCGGTTCGGGCTACTAATGCGAAAGATGTCCATAAAATCTTCTCTGTGTTCGGCTTTGTTTTCCCAGGATGTATTCAGAATGGTGACATCGGCGATGCGGGCAATTTTGAATAATTTGTTCAATTGGCTTTCCGGTTCGTATGCCCATATCTGGATGTAGTTGGTGGTGAATGAAAAAGCTTCGACGATGCGGTCGCGCACTTCTTGACTGTTAGCCGAACAGTAATTGTGCAGAATTACTTGTTTTTGATTATCCAATGCTTCCGTTAATCGACTGATGATGCGCGTGTTTTTCTCTTTTACAACCACATCGGCCAATAATTTATAGTCATACACGGTGCTTAACTTCTTTTTGAGATGCTCTTTCAATACATTGTTTTCGTGTATGCTTTCAATGGCTTTCTTCAACAAAGAGGCCTCCAGATCGGTGAACATGATGAGTTCCGTTATCTCTTTGAAATAGGGAGTAGATTTGTCGATGCGGTAGATATTACCTGTTTTGGTGATAATAAAACCTTCGTTACTAAAGGTATCGATGTAACGATAGATGGATTTTCGCGTCAATCCCATCTGCCGGGCAAGTTCTTTTACTGAATAATACCGATTGCCTGTCAGCAATTTCATAAAGCGCATTGTGCGTTCTAATTTTGGTTGATCCATAAT
>DAIDKM010000119.1 GCA_027450045.1 Paludibacter sp.
CTTCCTGAATTTGACAAAGCAGAATCAGACTTTGCATTCTTTCTTTACGAACTTGTTTCTGACACAAAAGATAACGTATTATCGCTCAAACTTCAAAGAATAGTTTACACAAAATTTGAAAGCGCTTTAGAGCAAATTGCAAAATTTGAAGCTGGTTCAATAAGCCAATTTACAGAAATATTACAAAAGAAACTTGATGCTAAAAGAGCAGGTAAGGCTGATATTGATAACCTTGAAAACATAGTTGTAGAATGAAAAATCAAATGGCTATGTTCGACTTGGACGAACAGAATACATCTCAAATCGTTAACGTAGCATCGGTACCGCAACGTAGCCCATTCCGCTATCCAGGTGGTAAGACATGGCTTATCCCAACTGTTAGGCAGTGGTTGAAACAAGAAAGAAAAATTGCAAAGGAATTAATTGAACCTTTTGCAGGTGGTGGCATTGTAAGCCTGACAACAGCATTTGAAAAATTGGCCGAGCACATTTTAATGGTTGAAATAGATGAAGAAATTGCTGCTGTTTGGGAGGTCATTTTAAATGGCAAAAACAAATGGCTTGCAGAGAAAATTTATTCTTATGAGTTGACGTTTGAAAATATAAAAACCGAATTAGAAAACCCGAATAAAGAATTACAAGATATTGCATTTTGCACTATTTTGAAAAATAGAGTTTTCCATGGTGGCATTCTTGCAAAAGGTTCAGGAATGATTAAAAATGGTGAGAACGGCAAAGGAATTGCCTCTCGTTGGTATCCAAAAACTTTACGAGATCGGATACTTGCAATAGGCTATTTAAAAGATAAAATAAATTTTATTCTGGGAGATGCTTTTGGTGTTTTAGAGCAAAATTTAAACAATAAAAACGCCTATTTTTTTATTGATCCACCATACACAATTGCAGGTAAAAGGCTTTACACTCACTTTGATATTGATCATGAAAAATTATTTGAATTGACGGCACAACTTCAAGGAAAGTTCATGTTGACGTATGATGACACACCACAGATAAGAGAGCTTGCTAAAAAATACAATTTGCAGTATAGGACAATTCCGATGAAGACAACGCTTCATGTTGAAAAAAATGAAATTATTATTTCAGATAACTTTTCATGGTGGACTGAAAATATCAGCCACAAATAAAAATGATATCTCTATTTTTTATAGAGTAAAATATAAAACAAATTCAGATGAAACCAGCATTAAATCTTTTGTTAAAAATGGGCATTGCAGCCGGCTTGCAGGAGCGCGACGTGATTGTTGATAAAATCAGCGTCGTGTTGCAGGATAAAATGGGCACCGATCCCGAACATGCTCAAAAGGTTGGCGAACAAATCCTCACCGGTTTGGAAAGTTTGAAAGAGCAGCTATCAATCGAACAAATTATTGATGGTCTGACACGAAACGATGATGTGATGGCGCAGAAAATGGAAGAACTTACGCAAGCCATCAATCGGTTGAACGGCTATTTAGACAAACTCACGGCATCCGGTAAGGAGTGATCGAACGTTCAAGTCGTAATAAAATCAACCATCAGCTAATGAAGAAATTCCTATTGCTTCTCGTTTTTGTGTGTTTTTACAGCCTGTCATGGTCGCAGTTTGTTGTGACTGGGCAAGGACGTTCCATTCAGTTGACAGGAAGTGATGTTACCGGACTTCAAGCGGTCTTTTTGTTCAATGGCATCACGCCGGACAATCAAATTTCATTTACCGGACAGGCAAGTAGTTATCTCTGGACAAAATTCGACGGCTCGTTCGTAAGCAATCAATCTGCTATATCGGTGGAAGATGGAACGGGTTATATCTTGACTGCTGACGGAGTGAAATATTTTATCTGGGTCATTGATTATCACAATTATCCGGCTCAACTCACCTCTATCACACCCACCAGTGGCACGGATCCTTGTTCACAATTATCACTTCAGGTGACAGGAACAGCTCCTTCTTTAATGTATCGCGATTCATTGGGAATAAATCATTCGTTACCCCGTCAATTTACCCTTACTTACAAAGACGAATCGTTTGCCAATGGAACTTGGAACAACATCACACAGACGCAAACCGTAACGGACATTGTCCATACCATCTCCATACCATCTCCCTATTGCGATACCCAATTTACCCTATCAGGCGATCAATATGCTGCTCAATTTGGCATGACAACGCCATCCGTTACTTCATCGCTTTATTCAGCGGTACGAGTAGAGTCACACATGACGGGAACCATTATAGTGCGCACTGCTTTGAATGAAGCCGGTCGGCAAATCGGCCCGTTGGAAGGATCGGCTCCGTTGAATGTAGATTTCGAAAGCAATGCGAATGTCCCTGTTACGCAGTTTTACGAATGGTATATTTACAATAATCAAACTCCGGCTTCTTACCTGCGTTATACGGATACGAATTTACGGTATGAGTTTTCACAAGCAGGAACCTACAAAGTAGTGCTGGTAGTTTCCAATGCAGCAAATACTTGCTCTTACAGCGATTCATTGTCTGTGACGGTGAGTGACTCGTTTATTGACGTGCCGAATGTTTTTACCCCCAACGGCGATGGCATTAATGATCAGTTTCGGGTTTCCTATCGTTCCATTGTTCAGTTTCAAATGCTTCTTTATTCTTCGTGGGCAGGCAAAGTGTATGAGTCAACTGATCCAGGGCAAGGCTGGGATGGTCGCGTGAACGGGAAGTTATCGCCACCTGGTGTTTATTATTACATCATTACAGCTACCGGTGCTGACGGGAAGCACTACAAATTAAAAGGAAGTGTAAGCTTATTGCGTTCTAAAGGAGATAAATAAACCGTATTCATTAAGTAAGGTATGACGAATGGTTTTTTGACAATTTTGTTGCTTTCTATCTCGAATGTATTCATGACCATCGCTTGGTATGGTCAGTTGAAATTGAGAGAGTTTTCGTGGTTCGAATCGTTGCCGGTTTTTGTGGTCATTCTGATGAGTTGGGGCGTGGCTTTCTTCGAATATTGCGTTCAGGTGCCGGCAAATAGAATTGGCTTTCGTGAAAATGGAGGCCCTTTTTCGTTGATACAATTGAAAGTGATTCAGGAAGTCATCACGTTGGTGATTTTTATCATCTTCTCAATGGTGGTGTTTAGAATTACCATTCGTTGGAACCATATTGTGGCAATGCTTTTGTTAATAGCTGCTGTTTACTTTGTTTTCAAAGAATAGCGCTGTGTTTTTCTTCTCTTCGTCGTAAAGAGAAGCTGTTTAATCGTTTGCTGTTATGTTTACACACGAACTCACTTTTTTTATCTTATTCTTGGTGCTTGTATTGGCGATGCTGTTCATCGACTTAGGTGTTTTTCACCGTAAAAGTCATGAAGTGTCGCTTAAAGAAGCTTCGTTGTGGACATTGGTCTGGGTATTGTTTGCAGCCGGAATTTATCTCTTCATACGCTTGGATGGAGAAGCCATTCGTGGTGTTACCACGTTCAATCAGTTGCAAGAACTTAACAGAATACATGGTCATGGCTTGACTTTGAATCCAGCTTGGGGGCTTCAATCGAATATTGCACTTTATCGACATGCTCTTTCGTTGGAGTTCCTTACCGGTTATCTCATCGAATACGCTCTTTCGGTAGATAATATTTTTGTCATGATCTTATTGTTTCTGAGTTTCAGTGTTCCCAGAGCTTACTATCATCGGGTTTTATTTTGGGGAATTCTGGGCGCCATCGTAATGCGGTTCCTGTTTATTTATGTGACTGCTTCGTTAATTCAGCAGTTTGAATGGGTGATGTGGATATTTGGCGCTTTGTTGATTTTCTCGGGGATAAAAATGTATGTTGAACGCAATAAA
>DAIDKM010000120.1 GCA_027450045.1 Paludibacter sp.
GCGAAGTGTTTCATCGCATGGGGGAGGCCGGCATGGGGAAGTCACGTGCCCGCTTTATACCGATAAAAATTTTTTCGCTCAATTCCGACCTTAATTACGATGTTTTGACTTATCACGGTAACCCTCATAAGCTTTCGCTTGCCGTATTGCCAATGCAACCGGCGGAAAATCGCATCACGCTTCATCTTGATACACCACTTCGGATGATAGAGCACGGAAAGTTGCTGCTTTCGCCTCCTCCATTCGATTTATTGATCGAACGAATAGCGTTACGTCTTGGCTTGTTGGCTCATTTCTATTGCGGTGCACCTTGGCCGGAGGAAGAGCTGGCAACTATTCGACCGACAGGTATCCAAATTGCAGAAGCCACTATTCGCGAATCCGATTGGCGACGCTATTCGGGCACGCAGGACAAAACGATGAATTTTGACGGGATCATTGGCGATATAACATACGAAGGCGAAGGAATTAAGGATTGGATGCCTTTGCTGACGTTGGGACGATGGTTGCATGTGGGATCGACCGCTACTTTTGGCTTGGGTTATTACCAGTTCGAAAAGGATTTATTTTCTTCGTAAAATTGCTTCTTCCCCACAAGCTCTTTGACATATTGAAAACAAAGTGAGCCTTCGGGCGACTCGTTTCGGCTTCGCTCAACGAACACTACAGAGGCTAAAGGCTGAAGCTGTTAAGGTAGAAGGAATCGGAAACTATGCCGTTCTGACTCTTCCCCTTGAGGAGGTTGGGAGAGAAATAGCATCAGCTTCGTCCGGTTCATTCACCATGCCGTTCTGACTCCTCCCCTTGGGGAGGTTGGGAGAGGTCTTTAAGGCAGAATGAATTGGAAACTGCAAGGCAATCGTAAACTACAGAGTCTTTAAGGCTGAAGCGGTTAAGACTGAAGGAATCTGTTAATCTGTAGATTTGGAAATGGGATGATGCGTTGATTCGCCTATGAATCTGCATTCTCACGGCAAATGGTAAATGAGTTGATTTCTTCAATCTTTCGGATGATTGAAAGTCAAATTTAACTTCGGGATTTCTCATATCTTCAAATTCTCTCATCTTTATATCCTTTTCATTATCAACTAACCCCTATCCACTGAATCTGTTATTCTGTTATTCAATTACTAATTATGGACGATCCTCTTTTTAATTCAGTTTGCAATAGAGAAACTCTCTATTCGGCATGGCTTAGAGTAAAAGAAAAAAATACCGCAGGAGGTATTGATCTTCGGACGGTACAGGAATATGCTGTGGCCATTGATAAGAATTTAGATGAATTGGTTAAACAGCTTCAATCCGGCACATATATTCAGCAACCTTACCGTGAGGTTTTTATACCCAAAAACGAAACTGAAAAGCGACGTTTGGGGTTGTTAACGGTTAATGATAAGATTGTGCAGACTGCTGTATCCATCGTGGTTACACCCATTATTGAGCGTGGCTTTTTGAAAGTGAGCTATGCCTATCGGAGCAATAAAGGGCCGGTTAAAGCAATTCATCAAGTGAGGCATCTGGTTACCAACGAGCGATATGCATGGCTTGCTTCCTGCGACATAGATAACTTTTTCGATACCATTCCTCACGATGCACTGTTTGGTAGACTGTCATCCTACCTGAAAAGCCCGGGTACTACGGAGCTTATCCGGATGTTTGTAAAAATGGGACGTGTCAACAAGCATTATCAATGGAAAGATAGCCGGAAAGGTATTCCGCAAGGAGGCGTCGTATCTCCCTTGCTTGCTAATTTTTATTTATACCCACTTGATAGATTAATGGTGGATAAGGGATATGGGTTTGTTCGGTATGCAGACGATTTTGTCATATTGGGTCATACAGAAGAAGAAGCTAAAAAAGCGATGGCTGAAGCAATGGCAGTAATAACACATGATCTCAAGCTTGCGCTCAACGAAGAAGCTGTTGTCATTCCGGTCAGCAAAGGCTTTGAATTCTTAGGTATATTCTTCAATAACGGACAAATAGATTTATCAGAACACAAGTATAACCGATTGATTGCAAAAATGGCCGAAGCCACCGGTTTAGGACAAGGTTTGATTACCACTAAATTGAAAGAAACCGTTCAGGGAATTGCCAATTTTTACGGACAATTAGTCACTCAGGATAAATTAGAACGTTTGGATGATGAGTTAATGGCGATTCTTCGGTTGCGATGGGATGCCTTACAAAAGGAGAAAAACAAGCAGAGTTCTTTTTTGTCTCAATTACAAACCTTGCAATTACTGGCACAAGAACACATTATTCATAAAACAGAATACCTTCGCCAGCAAATAGGACTATCGTCAACTTCTTTAGAAAAGAAAAATAAGCATCAAAAACATATTCCCAAAACACTGAAAAGCAGAGAAGCTGTATTATTTCGGAAACATGAATATCAAAAATTAGAAGCTGCCGGTTTTGATTTGGCCATTACAGAGGCAGGTTTGTTTCTTGGTAAAAAAGACAAAATGGTTGCAGTGCATAATCATGGTCTGGTTGTAAAAGAAATTCCATTGATTAATCTGAAAAACATTTCTATTTTGTCCGATGGCATTAGCTTTTCGTCGAACTTAGTGAAGAGTTGCGCTGAGAATAAAATATCCATTGATTTTTTTGGCAAAGATGGGATGCCCTATGCCATGATTATTCCACCTTCGTTTTTTAGTTCCGAGGTTGGTATCGCTCAATTGGAGGCATACCGTAATGATAAAGGGTTTATGATGATCAGAATGTTCGTTTTCGGAAAGATAAACAATCAGACAAATTTGATAAAATACTACGGAAAGTATTATCTCAAGCGGCTCGAATCATTTAAAAATGCGTTCCCTGCATTTATAGCCACAATGGAGAAATTGGCAGATACTTCTATGAACATGCAGCATGAAGACCTTGATGAGTTCAGGTTGAAAATGTTTGCTATCGAAGGACAAGCTTCTGCAAATTACTGGGATATGGTGGAGATATTAATTCGGTCAAAAACTTCGTTTCAGGGAAGGGAACGGCAAGGGGCAACGGATTTGGTGAACAGTATGTTGAATTATGGCTATGGAATGTTGTATGCCCGTGTCACCGAATCAATCATTCGGGCAAGGTTAAATCCCTGTTTAAGTTACTTGCATAAACCGGAAGGGAATCGTCCATCCTTAGTTTTTGATCTTATTGAAGAATTCAGACAACAGGCTGTGGATCGGGTTGTCATTGCGTTGGTAATAAAAAATAAAAACCTGAAGATTGAAAATGGATTGATGGACGATAAAACACGTAAAATAGTTGCTCAGAAAGTGATTGCCCGACTCGATGCTATTGAAAAATTTCATCATAGAGAGATGCGTTTTTATGAGATTATTCAGACACAGGCCGTCGCTTTAGCAAATTATCTGGATGGCACCACAAAATCGTATAAGCCATATATGCCTAAATGGTAAAATGCACGAAACGAGCCATAAAATAGCTTATACTCAAGAAAACGATTATTTGGCGAGTTTCCTACATCCTTAGTGTTAAAAAATAAAACAAATACACATGAAACAGTTTATGGTAGTGGCTTATGATATAGCCGATGATCGACGAAGGCAAAAAATCGCCAAGGTGTTGGAACAATTCGGACTACGATGTAACGAGAGTGTATTTGAATGTTTGCTTACCGAGGCTAAGATTCAAAAAATGGTTCAATCGTTAATCGTGTGATATAAGGATAAATTAACTATTTTTGTTGATAACAAAAAGATTCGTGTCATGGAAGAAAGCAGTTACAAAT
>DAIDKM010000121.1 GCA_027450045.1 Paludibacter sp.
AATATGAATTGATAAAAGACTGATCCATATTAAAAGGTTCCGGAGCCATAATCGGAGCGCCACAAGATGATCCATAAGCAGCAACAAAATTAGCCACCTCGGTTGCTGTGGCATGCATCCAGCCGGAAGAAGCATAGTTAGGTTCATTCCACGGGCTAATGGCATAAACGCCACCAACGGCTGTATTGTAGGATTTTAAATAAGCAGCGTAAGAGGCATACGAACTGGGGGTCAGCGTTAAATTACTCATCATGGAATCAGGGGCATCCCATGCCGTTGCAATAACTTTTGCCCCATAGCTTTTTGCCGCATCAATGGTTGGCTTCTCGGCAGCGAAATTGCTGCTACTAGTCGGAACCATTACGCGAAGGATACTCAAGCCGATACCATCAGACGTTGAAAAGGCTTTGATTCTTTGGTCGCTTGTCAAATCAGCTTCCCATGCCAAGATACTCGCGCCGCCAAAGCCTTGTACAGTTTGATAAACCGAATCCATATTGATAATTACAGTTGAACTTAACACATCAGAAGTAGTCGATGGATTATCATCTATCGAAGATTTTTTAGAACAGCCAATAAATATTGTTGTTAGTATTACACTAAAGGTTAATATCTTTTTTATCATTTATAGTCGATTATTCTGTCCAGATAGAACTCTTCACACAAAATCATAATCTGCTGCGTGAACAAATAATACAAGTTCGTTTTTTAATCTGCTTTTATAAAAATATCATTGTCCATATCTATAACTTTCAGGAGGAAATAAGAAACTTGGCTGTAATCCACCGGTGTTGATCACAATCTTCTGCAACACGACAATGGGATCAATCATGTAAATGCGCAGGGAATGATATCCCTCTTTGGTATTTACGAATTTTGCGGTGCAAACACGAATGTTATTAATGACCGATTGACTCCATGAGGCATCGTCATGTTCCCCAGCTATGCTTATTTTAGGAATCGAAATAACCTGAGCAGGTTGATCATCGAAGGCAACTGCAAAGCGTAATCCGGCATCCGGTAAACAATTTATAGTGGGTGCTACCAACGAATTGATTTCCATAGTGCCTTTCGTAAAAAGATAAAAATCATATTGTAAATAGGGAGCTTTCGATAAATCAGTTGTTGATGCTGTAGTATCAGGCATTGGTGTCATGGAGGACAATTCACGTCCATACCAAGGCACTTCACGCCAGCCAACTCCGTTTACGTCGTGTCTCTTTGTAAAATGAATAGCATCCATCGATACATAACCATTAGTTTCGATAAACCCTTGTAAGGAATCGCGTTTTGGATATTCCGGATGAAAGACTGAAACCAAAATAGGAATTTTCTTTCCGTTACCTTCTATTGTGATAACACCTTGAATATTTTTTCCGTAAGGCACTTTATTCCAATCAATGGCAATGTTGATACGCTGTTGTAATGTCACCGTTCCTTTTTGGATAGAAGGAATAATCCAATCATTATCGGATACAACCGTAAAAGTAAATGGTCGTGTTCCCGTATTAAAAATATCAAAGTAATGTGTTTGCCGATTATATTCATTGAAAACAGGTAATTGATTGTGATTCGTTCCGTCAAAAGCTAACGAATCGCCTTCGACGGCAATATTCATATTGGCAATTTGATTGTTTATCGATAATGAATCAACCTTGGGCATGACATTTCTCACCGGATCGCGCCACGAAGTATATCCAAAATGAGGCTGTCCAATGACACCATTCCATCGACCTCCGGCAATCTGATGATGATAAATGGAAGTCAGACGTGCATCGTATGCAAAAAGCAGTTTGACAGAATCTGCATAACGATTGGCAATAGCTCTTCCTTGCGAAGCATACAATTGATTTTTACCCGCATCAACGTACAATTCATTCAAGTTGGCACACGCATCGACAGGGTATTGCACTAATTCATAATACGCATCATGCTGTGAAGCCGGCAAAATAGAAGCCAATGAATCAGCTTGATGAGCAAGCCGTCTCCAGTCATGAATTATGCGATCGGCTTCGTTATAATTCAAAAGGCTAAACGTATTGGGTGAAATCAATTCCGGTTTAATTCGTCCGTTATAAGAGGAATATTTCATCAAAATATCTGCAATCGCATTTTCATATTGTTTCCCAAATAATTGAGCTGCCCACAGACGGGTGTAATCCATCAAATCATTCCTGTTCCATTGTTGTGGCTTCCAAGCCAAATCCATAAAAAAGGAGATCGGATATTCCAATAATTTTATATCGCCCACATTCAGAATCCAAACACGATCAGCTCCATAATCATACGCTTTGCTCATCTGTTCCCAGATTTTAGTAATGGGTACGGTATTCAGCCATTTATAAGAACGCGGCCCTCCAACATAATCAACATGATAATAAATACCTGCACCTCCTGTTCGTTTTCTCTCTGCTGCCGAAGGTAGCCGACGAATATTTCCCCAATTATCATCACACCACAACAAAGTGACATAATCGGGAACTTTCATGCCACGATCATAATAATCCTGTACTTCCTTATATAAAGCCCATATTTGAGGTACTTTCGATACGTCGGGATTGAGGAACCGGGCAATAATCTTTTCTTGCGTTGCCACAATTTCTTGCATCAATTGAATGTTATGATCAATACTTTTATTATTCATCGGTTCATCGCCATCGCCACGCATACCAATTGTGATGAGATCGTCGTTCTTTTTGTTACGTTTAATTCCCTGTTCCCAAAAATGAACCAATTCATCTCTGTTCGTTTCAAAATTCCATGCTCCATGCCCAAACATTGCCCACTCTTTCTGATTTCTCATCATCGGTTCATGATGAGATGTTCCCATCACAATACCATACTTATTGGCTAACTCGGGGTTTTTCGGATCATCTATGGCAAATGCTTTTCCCCACATGGCCGGCCACAGATAATTCCCTTTCAAGCGAAGAATTAATTCAAAAACATGTTCATAAAAATGATGGTTGAAGACGCCTCCGTAAAAGTTCTTTACCCAACCGGACAAACAAGGCGCTTCGTCATTGATGAAAATGCCACGATATTTCACTGCAGGTTTGTCAGTTTTAATGAAGTCACTTTTAATAGTTAAAACCGATTGATGAATCGGCTTCACATCATCCCACCAATACCAGGGAGAAACACCAATTTGTTCCGACAAATCATAAATGCCGTAGATTGTGCCGCGTTTGTCGCTGCCTGCAATGACTAAAGCACGATCGACACCCGGCATCGGATGATCAACCACTTGCAAAGTAAACGCTTCCCATTTTCCACTGACGGAATTTGTTTTTAATTTATGCATTGCAATTAAGCGATCTATTATTTTACTTTTGCCAATGGTTCCAATCAATATAATATTCTTTTGTGGCGTTTTGTATGAATGCACAAGTGATGGAAGAATTCCTGTTACCCGCTTAATATCGTTTTGTAAATCATGAGCGGCACGTTTAACGCCCCAATAATCTAATGAATCGATTACAATCAAAGCTGATTTTTCTCCATTCACCAATTGAAAATCACCTTTCTCAAAAACATGGTGTACATAAGCTGCATCACCTAAAGCAACGCAACGCCAAGGTTGAAACAGAGCAAAAATCAACCATACAATAATAAAATACACCTTTTGCATAATAGAAAGTTTATATATTATTCCTCCATTTACGTTACAAGCCCGAACAGAAAGTTTATTGTTATTCGAAAATCTAATGGTCAATCATTCGAAGGAAACAACGTTTTGTGAATT
>DAIDKM010000122.1 GCA_027450045.1 Paludibacter sp.
TGTCAGCGTAAAAGTGACGTTTCGATTCGTCATTTTAACTCTTATGCTTCTTATGATATATATCTCTTTGATTTTACTTTGAAATCAAGGAAAGAGTTTACCCCTGAATGTTTTGGCAATAGCATGGATCTCAAAGTTATCCGATTGTCCGAATTGTATTCCTAAAGCTACTATCCAGCCTAAACGATCCACATTTTTCCATTTTTCATTTTTAAGATTCAATGACAAAAAGATATCGTCAAACCGGTCTTCGTATCTCAGCCAGTCGCTACTTTCAGAAAAAGACCTGATTCCTTCATTCAAAACCCATTCGTGCTTTTGGTTGATTTCCTGCATTTTATAATCCGGTATTTCAAGAGTTGCCAACATGAACCTGAAAAAGAGAAAATTCTCTGGATTGTAAAGATGTAACTCCGGGTTGAATCCCTCTAAAGAAAGCTTAACACTCTCAATATTTTCATCAAATGAAACTATCGCGGGGTAATGTAAAACTTGATACAGCGGGCGGGAAGAAACCAATTCTGTGCCAGCCAGTCGATTGATGTATTTTGAAAAGAACAGGCTTCGATAACCCCGTTTCCCTTCATTATCCTCTTTTAAAATATTTTTTAAAGCCTGTACCATCTGATTGTGGCATAAAACCACGGGCCCATTAAAACAATGGTTTAATGCAATCCTGATAAATCTTGAACACGATGAACAAATTGCGAATTCGTTGAGGTTTTCACGAGTCCGGGCGAAGTTTTCTTCTTTCATGATTTTTTCTTTGGATGGGCCACTCCCGGCACGGACAATGATCTTATCAGATCCTGAAACCTTGTAAAAACTAAGTCCACCGATTTTACCAGTAAACCCAAACGGGTTGTCCAATATTGCCATATTTGTTCTATGTCTACTAACATCAAAATAACAAAATAACAAGGAATAAAGCAAGTAGAAAAACAAGGAAAAACAAAGTCAATGAGTGAAATGTTGTCTTGTTGATTATTTTCCATCATCCATATCCTGAAAATATTGTTGACTTACATAGGGATCACTTATGAATCTTTCTATCACCTAATATTTTACTGACATACTTGTCTCACCGAGATATGCTGTGTATCTCAGTTGCCAGATCAGTAATACAGCGGCATTTCATAGGTAAGACATGTCTTGTTTAGACTTCTCAAATATGAAATATGTATTTGCCTGATTTGAATTATCTCAGCTAATCTATGTGGTTAGCTAACAATTAAGGTTAATAATTCCCTTATTTGGTTATTGTTACGATGGTATTACTGTTTATTTATAGTTTCAACTTTCTTAAACAAACTTTTAGTATTTTAAATATTGTAAAAGAGCTTCTTACACCTATTACCTTTTACGTGTGAAGAAGATTAATTATTGATCTGTTATGATACAGATTGGACTCCAATAACTACGTTTACTCACAAACTACTCTTGACTTGGAAACTCTAATGACTCGTAATCCTCATGGGTGTATTTTATTATCCTTCTCCGAAAAACTAAGAAAGCTCATTTCTCTTATAGGCCTAGATTATTCTAGTAGTAAAGTAACAATAATGATATCTTTAACGCTACTATTAGCGATATACCCGTATCATTTAAATGCTACCAAGTATTATTTATCTCCTGGCGGGAATGACAATACAGGGAATGGCACCATTTACTCTCCCTATTTTTCTTTAAATAAAGTATTTTCTGTTGTCTCAGCAGGAGATACCGTTTATTTAAGAGGCGGCATATATGAACTTACTACGGCAACCTATATTTACCAAAAGAGTGGTACTATCGGAAACAGAATTAATATCTGGGCTTACCCCAATGAATTGCCCATAATTACCAGAGCAACCCATTATCAAAAATCCGAAGTTGATACTACTGCTGAATATTATGGATTATTTTTCAGAGGTTGCAATTATATACATTTCAGAGGACTTGAGATTACAGGTTTTTCTCAGGGCACTGCAGATCCAGCAGCAGGCCTTGGCTTTTATGATGGCAGCCATAACATTTTCGAGAACCTGAATATACATCATAACGGAGGCGGATTAGTAGTTAGTGCGTGGTTTGGAGCGGAATGTACTGATAATCTAATCTTGAATTGCGACCTTCACCATAATCAAGACCCTCTTTCTCCCTGGGCATATGGTAATGCTGATGGGCTATCTATATCTTATTCACTTGCTGGTTCAACAACTACAGTTAAAGGATGTCGCTTTTGGTATAACAGTGATGATGGATTAGATTGTTTTAGCAATAATGGATTAGTTAATATTGATAGTTGCTGGTCATGGAAAAATGGATATGATTTTCTTACTGATGAAACCTGCAATGGGGATGGTAATGGTTTTAAACTTGGCAACACAAATGGCTCAACAGGAGATACTATCAAAAGAGTTGTCCGGAATTGTATTTCTTATAAGAATAAACAGAATGGATTTGATCAAAACCAGGCATATTGTCCAATTGAAGTCTATAATTGTATTGCATATCAGAATGGATATTATGGATTTTCGTTTTATACCCCATCTTATGCTCATATTATTAAAAATAATATTTCTTATCATAATGAAACAGCCATAGGTTATATATCTTCAATTTCAACTCTTTCCAACAATTCATTTTATATTGACCCAAGTACAAATATTACTCTGATTCCAAATCCTGCATATACTTTAACTAATACGGATTTTTCAAGCCTTGATAGCACCCAATTAGATGATACAAGAGAATCTGAAGGATGTTTACCTAACATAACATTTCTGCATTTATCGTCAGCTTCAGATTTAATTGACGCTGGCGTTTATGTCGGTTTACCATATTATGGTTCAGCCCCCGATATTGGTGCATTTGAATATAACGGCTATACCAATCAACCTCCCGTTATCTTCAACCAAAATTTTCAACTTAATGAAAACAGCCCAAATGGAACAGTAATAGGTACTGTGATTGTAACAGATCCAGACACCAATCAAATATTAACTTATTCTATCCTCTCCGGAAATACCAACAATGCCTTTGCCATTAATGCCTCTACCGGCGCTCTTACCGTTAATAATTCCGCCGCCCTCAACTTTGAAGTAACATCAACTTTCACCCTGACCATAAAAGTTCAGGATAACGGCTCTCCTGCCCTTAGCAGTCAAGCCACAATTACTGTCAATTTACTTAACGTAAACGAGTCTCCTGTCGCTTACGACCAAACATTTAATGTTTATGAAGCTTCGGCTAATGGCACTGTTGTAGGGTACGTTGGTGCAGTTGATCCGGATGCAGGTCAGTCTCTAAATTGGGTCATTCAATCTGGCAATACCAGTAATGCTTTTAGCATAAATTCCACAACAGGAGCTCTTTCTGTTAATAACTCATCAGCACTTAACTACCTGATAAACCCAGTATTCAACCTCATTGTAAGAGTTACCGAAGTAAATGGTAATAATCTTTTTGATGATGCTTCTTTGACAATCAATGTTCTTCAGGGAATCAACCAGGCTCCTGTAATATTAAATCAGTCTTTCAGCATTAACGAAAACTCTGCCAACGGAACACTGGTCGGCAATGTGGTCGCTTCTGATCCTGACGCAGGGCAGACTCTCACCTATTCCATCGTATCAGGAAATACAGGTAGTG
>DAIDKM010000123.1 GCA_027450045.1 Paludibacter sp.
TCGCCAAAAGCAGTTTTTGCTTTTTCATAGTCGCCCTGTTGCAAATAGATGATACCTAAAGCCTGGTTAACATCATTGCCACCCAAATTGCCCGCATTTCCAAGATATTGTTGTGCTTTTGCAGCGTCACCTTGAGCCAAAGCAATGATTGCCATGTTGTAATTGGCTTGAGCAGAGTTTGGTTCAATGGCAAGTGCTTTAGCAAACAAACGACCTGCTTCGCTATAATCACCCTTATTGAAATCGATCGTTCCCAAGTTGTTATATCCACGCATATCATTTGGATAAAGATCGATTACCTTTTGATAAATAGCAGCTTTCTTAGCTTGATCATTTGTCAAAGTAGCAG
The DNA here is from genome assembly GCA_027450045.1 of Paludibacter sp. Classification (GTDB taxonomy): domain Bacteria; phylum Bacteroidota; class Bacteroidia; order Bacteroidales; family Paludibacteraceae; genus Microbacter. The sequence continues at coordinate 350 of DAIDKM010000123.1, forward strand.
CATACAACAATTCTTCAACACTCAGCTGACTTGGATTTGTTTGTGCCAAATTTGAAATTTGATCGTCTGATTTGCCAATTACATCCATCGTCAATGAAACATTTGAACGACGCAATTGTGGGAGGATTTGGTCAGCAATAGTTTTGAAGACAGTTGACATGTTTTTGATTTCTTCCATGCGTTTTTGTGGGTCATTGGAATACATGGAAAGAACGCGCAAAATCACTTCTTTGTCTTGAATGTTTGAAGCTTCCATCAATTTTTGGAATCCGTCCCAGTCTTCAGCGGTATATGTTGCATCCAAATTGACATCAGCTTTCAGTTTCTTCATTTGATTGTCAAGATACTTTTTCGTATTCTTTTCACGATTCAATGAAAGTGGCTCATTGATTTTGACTCCACCATCAGGTGATGCAAAGGAGTGTAGACCAAAATCAGCAACTTTCAAGTTAGAAGAATCTTTAGCTTCCTGTATGCGTTTAATTAAATCAACTAATGCAGCTTGCTTTAACTCTTTTGGACGAAGATTAGCTTGTTGAATAACAAATAAAATGTTAGCGTCTTGTTTTTCCTGAATGATGCGTTGGAATTTGTCAGCAACAATCGGAGAGCTTAGGTTTTCGCTATTAGCAGCCACTAAAGTTGACGTAGCGATGACACCGTCGGCCACCTTAACAGAAGGAATTTCGTACGTTTTCTTAACGCGTGTGGCGGAAAACTCAAGCAACAATTCACTCTTTGCCATGTCAGGTTTGTAGTCAAATGATACATGTTGAGTAAAAGTGCCTCCTGATTTGTAGGAAACTTGTTGATTATTTCCTTGTACCTTTTCGCCCTGATAAGAAACAGGAGTCCCTCTATATTCAGTGCCGGTAGATGTTTTTAATACCGGTGTTACAACGACAACGGTCTTTTTGTCAAAATAGTTGGGAGGGAACTTCCCTGTAACCGTTGCAACCACTTTTCCACCGTTTTCTTCCAGGGGGTTGGGATTAGTGCTAAAATAGCTTGGATCAAGAGCCCCCATCGGCTTTGGCGCACAAGACGAAAAGACGAATGCGAGAATAGCCGCTGCAATAAAATAAAGTCCTTTTTTCATAACGATAATGATTGGATTAAGTGAATAACTTTTGCCGCAAATTTTGGAGCAAATATAAGCAGAATCAATTAACAAAAAAAGTGTTTTAGGATATCGCATTTTTGTCGTAAGTTAGCTACATGAAAATCACAATATATAAGCTTTTGATAATCAGCAATCGGCTTATGTTTATGCTTTCAAAAAACGTTAGGTTTTAAGCAACAAACAATTCATTTTTGTGACTTTTTAACGCTGAAATTTCGTATTTTGAGATTAATTGCACATTATGGTAGTACGTGATTGTCTTCTTTGGGTGCGTAAGGGGTATATTTTAGGACAACTTCTTGTAAGTTACGCGTTTTCTTCCTTGTTGAAACGCACTTTTAATCCTCAGGCTCCCTTTTCAGTTTCTATTGAACCGATAAATCAGTGCAATTTACATTGTCCTGAATGTCCGACGGGGAATGGCTCGTTGGTACGCGCAAAAAAGTTGATTGAGTGGAGTTTATATCAAAAAATCGTTGATGAATTAGCTCCGGCATTAAGTAATCTCATTCTCTATTTTCAAGGTGAGCCATTACTTTATCCACAAATTTTGGAGATGTTACGTTATGCGCATCAAAAAAGAATCTACACCATGACTTCCACCAACGGTCAATTGATAACCAATGAGATGGCACGAGACCTTGTTTCGTCAGGCTTAGACCGCATCATTGTCTCAATGGATGGTGTCACACAAGATGTTTATGAGCAATATCGTCGTGGCGGTTCGCTACAGAAGGTGATAGATGCCATTGTTGCATTATCATCGTGGAAATCAACATTAAAAAGAAGCACACCACACATTGAAACTCAATTTATTGTCATGCGCCACAATGAATATCAGGTAGCAGCTTTTCGCAACATGGCAAAAAATATTGGCGCTGATTCAACACGATTGAAGACGGCGCAGATTGATTGGCCAAACATAGAAAAGTGGATACCGCTGCAATCGAAATTTGCACGTTACCGAAAAAACAAAAAAGGGGAATGGAAAATGAAACGTCGGCTGAAAAATCGATGTTGGCGACAATGGAGCAGCGCGGTAATTGCATCGAACGGAGACGTTTTACCCTGTTGTTTTGATAAAAACGGCGAACATGCATTTGGAAATTTGAAACAAGCCTCTTTTCATGAAATATGGCATGGCGACAAAGCAACGACATTTCGTAAGGCAATTTCACACGACCGAAGCCAATTTGAAATGTGCCGAAACTGTACTTCTTAATTCCTTATATATCAGTTATATTAAAACATTCATAAACAATGAAAGTTGTTATTCAACGCGTGCGCAATGCTTCGGTGACTATTCAAAACACCGTAACCGCCTCCATTCAACAGGGATTAGTTGTCCTTGTTGGCATCGAAGACAGTGACACAAATGAAGATATTGATTGGTTAGCGCGGAAAATTGTGAACCTTCGCATTTTCGACGATAACCAAGGGGTGATGAATCTATCGGTCAAAGACAAAGCCGGCGAGGTTTTGATTGTCAGTCAATTTACGTTGATGGCCTCCACGTGCAAAGGCAATCGTCCCTCATATATCCGCGCATCAAAACATGAATTTGCCATTCCCATGTACAATGAGTTTTGCGATGTGGTGGCTCGGCAATTCGGCAAGCCTGTTCAGACAGGCACTTTCGCGGCTGACATGCAAGTAGCTTTGGTCAATGACGGACCTGTAACCATCCTTATTGACTCCAAGTTACGAGAATGAAGAGTATAAATGAGCTTTCAACACGAATTGGCAAGTTGAACATTCTTTTGTACTTTTGCATCGTGTCTCGCGCCTTTAATGTAAACAATAAAATATTTTCGCATGAAACAGCAACCTCTCAAACAGTGGATTAAGTTTTCCATTGCTGCCATTATCTGTATCTTGTTCACAGTTTGGATCGGCAATTTATGGGTACTGATCTTACTGCCTTTTATCTTTGACGTTTATATTTCGAAACTCATACCTTGGTCGTGGTGGAAAACAAGCAAAAACAACATGGTACGTCGCGTTATGGAATGGGTCGATGCCATTGTCTTTGCACTTGTGGCGGTATATATCATCAATTTATTCTTCTTCCAAAACTACCAGATTCCTACCTCTTCATTAGAAAAAACCCTTTTGGTTGGCGATTTCTTATTCGTGTCGAAAGTCGCTTACGGACC
>DAIDKM010000124.1 GCA_027450045.1 Paludibacter sp.
TCTGGTGAATACACATATGAATGTGATATTGTTGAAATGGGAGAAGACGGTGCGTCGCCTGCCTACCTGACAGTTACCAAAGGAGAAAAGAAGATATTGAGTCAAAACGCGAAAATAATAAAATAATGACCGCCTAATACATAGTCTTTCCTGCGGTCGGAACGCCTCAGCATGAAAAACTGGTTTTGCTCCATAATCGCTTCGTCGCTGGGAAAATTGTCTGAACCCTGATTAACCGGATTAATCAATTGAATCAGAGAAAACGATAGAGACGATAATCTGCTAAATTCATTAATCTGATTCAATCATGGCTCAGACAAAGGAGCGACAATGAACGTTCCTGCAACGTGGAAAATATCCTGTCTGTGTTTTTTCGCTTTTTTGTTCTTCAAACTATAGTCTTTGTAGCAATAGACTACTACAACAATACCTCCTGCTAAACTTTATAAAGCCACTTCATTTAGCAGCGTGCTCAATCCATGAAAAATTCGCGGCATTTGTTTTTTAAGAAGCGATTATCATAACACCGGAATGGCCGATGGAAAGGGGTTTGACATCGAGCACACGATTTTGATTTTTGATTTTTACATTAATAATGGAACGGATTTTCAAAATTTATGCGTACGTTTGCCGCGAAATCTAATCTATGCTATGGAAGGCGCTACATTTTTTGCGATTACTCCCAAAACATTTCGTAAGTTGTTTGATCTGTACTACGAACCGTTGTGTCGATCATTAAACTATTACACACGAGACGCTCAAGCCATTGAGGAAATCGTGCAAGAAGTGTTTGTGACACTGTGGGAAGATCGTGATCAACTTCACATTGAGCATATCAAAACCTATCTTTTTTCTGCTGCACGTTATCGGGCATTAAACTACCTTCGCGACAGACAGCGTCAAGCTACGATTTTAGAGGCATGGTCACAAGAGGAATTCATTCAAAAACAAGGACAAGAGATATTAAACTACGATGAATTAATTCCACAGCTACAAAAAGCCATTGACACCTTGCCCGAAAGATGCCGTGAAATTTTTGATCTTAGTCGTAAAGAGCAACTCACTTACCGTCAGATTTCCCACAATCTTAACATATCCATTAAAACAGTGGAGTCTCAGATGAGCATTGCGCTTCGGAAAATTCGTGATTATTTTGCATCGAATAGTTATTGAGAATGAGTTGGTTAATTGATTTAACACTTTCCACACCAATTTTTCTTTAGGGGTTTTTAATCGATGCGGTGTCTATTATATAACATCGCAAACAAGTATATGTTTTCATGGGTGATAAGCAAATTTGTAGCGATATTGCAAAAAATGGAAATACCTTACCTTCTTATTGTTAAATTTCTTCATGAAGAATGTACCCCCGAGGAGGTGCAATCTTTAATTGTATGGCGGCAAGAATCGCCAAACCATGAAAGTATATTTATGGAGATATCACATACTTGGAATCAAGATCATGCAATAAAGGATAGTAAAGTGATTCCTCCTAAAGCCAAAGTGTGGAGTTTAATTCAATCCCGTATTGACATCGACAACGAAATTATCCCATCTTATCCTAAGCGCACCTTATTTCAGGTGGGTCTCGCGGCTGCTTCAGTGGCGCTTATAGTAGGGTTGTTTGTTTCTTTTTTGCTCTTCTTCCAATTTTCGTCAACGAAAACATACGCTTACGTTGAAACGCCATATGGTCAAAAATCGCATATCATTTTGCCTGATGGGACAAAAGTATGGCTTAATTCGGGATCCAAAATAGCATATAGCACTGACTACAACAAGAAATCACGCATGGTAACACTTACCGGAGAAGCATTTTTTGATGTAGTACACGATTCTCAACATCCTTTTATTGTAAACGCAGGAAAGATTGATATCAAAGATCTGGGAACTGCTTTTGACGTGCATGCATATCCGGATGACTCTTTCATTAAAGTTTCCTTACTTCGGGGATCGGTTAGTCTGGAGTCAGCCATTGATCAAACCCAAATAGGCTTATTACATCCTAATCAAAAAGCGACCATCAACAAATCGAATTTATTATGTGCTGTATCAGATTGCAACGCTGCCGATGACAATATTTGGATAAACAATCAGCTAAAATTTGAAGGCGAAACAACAGATGAAATGTTTAAACAACTCGATCGATGGTTTGGCGTGAACATTGCCGCTGTCAATATCCCTAAAGATAAACAGTATTGGTTGACACTTAAAACCGAATCGCTAACCGAAACGTTGCAATTGATCAATAAAATAACGCCAATAAATTACACTATAAACGGAGAGGAGGTACAAGTAAAATTCAAGCCGTGACCTAAAAACAATTGAGCATGAAGAACGGCCATTCTTCATGCTCATGCAATCAACAAGCGTTACACATTCAATGCCTTTTCTCAAATTTGAGGAAAAGAATGCTTATTGTTTTATGTCGGCAAAGGTACAAAATAAAATTCAACTTGCATCTTGTGTTATGTTTTCTTATCCCCTAAGTCTTAGTTTTCAATGCATAAAGCAATTACAAGAGGATATAATAAAGAACATGAATACAAAAAAATTTATTGTCAAACATCTTACACGATGTTTGAGGTTTCGAAAGCGCTATTAAGACACGATTACTTTAGAAAGCGGGGATAACGCCGACGTATCGTTGCTTTTATTAACCTGAGAAGATCGGCAAAGTCATTTTCAATAATTTAATCATTTAATCACATGAAACAATTTGTTTTTATTGTGGCATTTTTGTCAATGGTGGGGATGCTTCATGCGCAGACACCCAAGATTGACTTATCGCTCAAAAATGTTCCCTTAAAAGTATGTCTCTCAGCCATTGAAAAACAGTGTGACTATACTTTTATGTATGACAATTCAATTGACGTAAATCAAAACGTTACTATTGAAGCAAAAAAAGAAAACCTACCGGTTGTTCTGCGTAAAGTGTTTTCCCAAACATCCATTCGTTATGAAATCGTTGGTAAGCATATTGTACTTAAATTGGCAGTTTCTGTTCCTTCGAAAGCAACTGAAGGTGCAAAGCTAATGGGAAAAGTAACCGATTCAAAAGGGGAACCATTGCCAGGAGTAACAATAGTGATTCAAGGCACAACTAAAGGCACAATTTCTGATGTAAATGGGGATTATTCATTACAAAATGTATCACCTAATGAAACCTTGGAATTTTCATTTGTTGGAATGCAAAGCCAAAATGTAAGTGTTGGAAATAAACATGTGATTAATGTAGTGCTTAGCGAATCAACAACGGGGTTGAATGAAGTGGTAGTTACTGCTTTGAATATTAATCGGGACAAGAAATCATTGGGTTATTCTATACAACAAGTTAGCGGTAAAGATTTGAATGTGGCTGTTCCAACAGACCTAGCTACTTCTTTGGCTGGCCAAATTTCAGGAATTCAAGTTTTCGGATCAGCAAGTAGTTCATTTGATGATTCTCAAATAAGAATTAGAGGCGTTAATGATCTTAATGGAGATGGTCCACTTTATGTTGTTGATGGCACTCCTATTAGTCACACAGATATAGACATGGAGAGTGTAAAGTCAATTTCT
>DAIDKM010000125.1 GCA_027450045.1 Paludibacter sp.
TTTGCTACATCATTTGCTTCGGCTCTGGTAGGCCTGAAGTTTGTAATCATGCTTTCCATCATCTGTGTTGCAATTATCACAGGTTTTGAATGGGCAATACATTTCTCAACGATTAGCTTTTGTATTATAGGGACTTCGTCAAAGGGAACTTCCACCCCGAGGTCACCCCGAGCAACCATAATGCCATCGGCTAAGTCGATGATCTGATCTATTTCAGCAAGAGCTTCTGCTTTTTCTATTTTAGCAATGACGCCTGCATGACCTTTATGTTTCTTAATAAGTTCTTTGAGAACAAGAATATCGGAAGCCTTTCGCACAAAAGACAACCCGATCCAATCAACATCTTTCTTTATCGCAAAAATAGCATTCGAAATATCCTCATCAGTAAGGCAGGGTAGCGAAACGTTGGTATCAGGCAGATTAACTCCTTTTTTTGAAGAAAGCGGGCCACCATAAATCACCTTGGCTTTAACGGTATCTTTTTTATTGGTTTCTGTCACTTCCAATTTTATTTTGCCATCGTCAATAAGTATCGTCTCACCAAAATGCACATCCTGTGGAAATTCCTGATAACTCATATAGATGTGGTCTTTGGTGCCCATACATTTTTCAGTAACAAACGTGATGATATCACCTTCTATCAAATTGATAAAATTGTTTTCAATATCGCCTATCCTGAGTTTCGGTCCTTGCAAATCAGTTAGTATCGCAACATTTGTGCCCAATTCTATGTTTAACTCTTTAATAATATCTATCAATTTTCCATGTTCTACCTTTCTGGAATGCGAAAAATTCAACCGGAATACATCCACACCCTCATCAATCATTTGGCGAAGCAGGTTTTTAGAAGAAGAGGCAGGGCCTAATGTTGCGATTATTTTAGTTTGCGAATTTACAGGCTTCATAATGTTCTATGTTAATCAACTTTCATTAAAAGAAAATCATCCGGTTGTGCCAATGTATTAGTCATCGTTTTAAGCGATTCTAAAATAGCCCACAAGGCAACAATGCAGGGGCCTTACGAAATGGGAAGGTTTGGTGATGCCATCTCCGGTTGGAGTGCCGATGGACATAGATGCGTATCCTTCACCCAATCCAAGTCCATATAAGGTTGCAGCGTTTTTGACATAGATAGAACATTGCATGCGTCTCCCCATAAGAGTTAAGTTGCCGACGTTGGTCGAATACATGGCAGCGGAATGATGGTTGTGCGCTTCGGCATGATAGGCCAATTCAATAGCAACGTTAACATCCTTCGCGAACGTGATGGGTAGAACAGGCATGAGCTGTTCCGTTAAAATGAATGGGTGATCATTTGGCACCACACCCCATAACAAGCGTGTGGTGGGAGGCACGTCTAACCCGATACCCATGGCAATAATGGATGCATTTCGGCCTACATAGTCGCGATTCATGACTGGGTTGGATCCATTATCACCCTGCTTGATGACAAGTCGTGCCAAGGCATCCATCTGAGATTCTGAAAGCTCATAAGCACGCGTATCCTTACGCATACTTTCTATGAACTGTGTTCTGGCTGCTTCGACCACAATAACTTCTTTTTCAGCAATACACAATACGTTATTGTCGAAACTGGCGCCAAATATGATATCTTCGGCACATTTAGGGAAAATAGCTGTCTCATCCACAACTACCGGAGGATTGCCCGGCCCTGCTGCAATGGTCTTGCATATTTTGCCTGTGGACATGGCTACCTTCACAATGGCAGAACCTCCGGTCACCATATTGAGGCTAACCCCGGGATGAGACAAGAGCGCTTTAGTCGTATCGTGAGTAACAGGAGAAATGGTGGTAATCAAGCCGGCCGGTGCACCAGCCGATACTGCTGCTAAGGATAAGGCACGCATCACGTCCATGCAAACATTGGCTGCTGCAGGATGCGGTGCGAAAACCACAGCATTGCCTGCAGCTAATATAGCGATAGCATTGGAAATGACGGTTGCAGCCGGATTATTTGAAGGAGTGACAGCGGCTACAACGCCGAAAGGAGCATACTCCACGAGGGTAAGCCCTTTATCGCCGGTATAGGCGTGTGATTGAAGATCCTCAACACCCGGTGTTCGGGTAGCACAAAGGAGATTTTTCTGCGTTTTGTCCTCGACGCGGCCCATCTTCGTCTCCTCTACCGCCATGCGTCCCCAACGTTCCGCGTTAGCGATGGAAGTCTTGCGTATGGCTTTGATGACAGCCCTGCGCACTTCGAGACTCTGCTCCTGAAATACCCATTGTGCCTGAGCCGCCATGGAGACAGCGGCATCCACGGTTGAAAAAATGACTTGATCGACTCCATTGGCAGGAAGAAGTCCATATATCGGATTGTCGTTATTTATTTGTTCGCTCATGATTTTCCTTTTTTTTCTCTGATTCCCTTTTAAAGCTCATTCGATTGTGCTCGTATTTTTAATCACTACTTTTAATGTGTGTTCCTTTGCGGCATTTCCGAAAGTATCGTACGCCTTCAGGATGTCTGAAAGTTCAAACCGATGGCTGATAAGTTTTTTTGCGTCTATACGCCCCGACTTAACCATTTTGAGCAACATGGACGTTGTACTTGCGTTTACTAACCTTGTGGTGAGCGTGATATTTGAACTCCACAGCTTTTCGAGGTGTAGATCAACCGGTTTGCCATGAACTCCCACGTTGGCAATGTGTCCGCCAATGCCAATGATCGACTGGCAGATATCGAAGGTGGCAGAAAGACCGACCGCCTCAATTGCCACGTCCACTCCGATGCCTTTTGTCAATGCCATGACCCGCTCAGCCGCTTTTCCGTCTGAGCTGTTCACGATCTGTGTCGCACCAAACGAGCGGGCAACCTTCAACCTGTTGTCATCAAGATCAATCATGATTATTTCAGCAGGCGAATAGAGTTGTGTGGTAAGTAAAACAGCAAGACCCACAGGGCCTGCACCCACAATTGCCACAATGTCGCCCGGTTTCACCTGCCCATTCAACGTGCCACATTCTAAGCTGGTAGGGAGATTACAACTGAGCATGACAACTGCTTCGTCATCCATATCGGGTGGCAGTAAATACAAGCCATTATCGGCAAACGGGATTCTGACATATTCGGCTTGTGTGCCGTCAATACTATTTCCCAGTAACCAGCCACCATGTTGGCAATGAGAATACATCCCTTTCTTGCAAAAATCACATCTGCCACATGAAGTAATAAGAGAAATAAGTACTTTGTCTCCTTTGTGAAAATTCAATACATCTGTACCTGTCTCCTCAATAATTCCTACTCCTTCATGACCGAGAATACGTCCGTCGGTAACTGTCGGCACATCGCCTTTTAAAATATGCAGGTCTGTGCCGCAAATAGAAGTCGTCGTAATCCGTACAATTGCGTCGGTAGCCTCTATGACTTTAGGCTTTGGCTTATCTTCTAACATTATATTATTCATTCCATGGAAGACAAGCGCTTTCATAGAGAATATTCC
>DAIDKM010000126.1 GCA_027450045.1 Paludibacter sp.
CTTGAGTGATAAAGCTTGGTATGCTTTAGAGAATCCATGAATTTTTAAATAGAATGAATTATATGAACCCATTTCGTAACAGTTTAATGGTCGTGTTGGCGATATTTATTGTTTTTCCGATAGCGGCAAAGAAAAAATCCAGTGTTAATGTGGTAGTTACAACGCCACAACAAGTGCAGTTTGACTACTATTTTGACGAAGCTCTTCGCCAGCGGCTAGCGAATCACTGGGATGCTGCATTTGATTTGTTGCAAACCTGCCAGCGTATGGAACCAAAAAATGCAGAAGTGCAGTTCGAACTTGGAAAATGCTATTTACAAGATCAAAAGAGAGAGCAGGCTATTGCTTCATTAGAACAGGCTTGCCAGGATGACCCTCAAAACAATTGGTATAAGACAGCGTTAGCCGAGCAATATCTTGCTGATCAGAAAATTGACCAGGCAGTAGCCACTTATCAAGCCATGTTGAAAGTGGATCCTCAGAATGATGATGCAGTGATGATGCTTATTTCCATTTATACACAAACGGGAAAACTCCAATTAGCCATTAATGAATTGAATCAGTTGGAAAAAATTCAGGGTATGAGTCAGGATATAACGGTCGAAAAAGCTCGTCTCTATTTTATGATGCACCAAAACAAAAAAGGAATTGCAGAAGTGAATAAACTCATTGACGCATATCCTCACGAGTTGAAATTTCAGGTGTTGCGCGGAGACATCTATTTGCAGCAAGGCATGAAAAAAGATGCTTTGGCTGCCTATCAAAACGTATTGTCGATTGATCCGAATCAGGGAGATGCACTCTACTCTCTTTCGAAGTATTATAAAACAGTGGGTGACACAGCATCCATGATGCGCGTACTTGATCAAATGATGCAAAACAAAAACGTGGAGCTTGATACGAAATTGGCTGTACTGAAAGATTTAGTTGCAAATCCGGCCGATGTCCAAAAAGTACATGATTTTTTACCGGAGTTGTTGGCAATGTATCCTGATGAAGAGTCACTACATAACTATCAGTATATGTTTCTTATGATGCAAAATAAGACAAAAGAAGCCGAAGTCGAGTTGCATACGATGCTTGATCTGAATCCTCAAAATAAAGTCACATGGATACGCTTGTTAGAGATGCAACTTCAGCAAGAAAAGTTTTCAAAAGCCGACTCGCTTTGCACGAAAGCCTTGACCTATTTCCCTAAAGACCCTGATCTCTATTTCTACAAATCGGTGGCATTGTTTCAATTAAATCATTTTCGGCAAGTAATTACGCTGTGTCATAAAACGTTGCCGCTTATTCCTGACGAAAATCTCAACCTTCGCGCTCAGGTATATTCTCAAATGGGAGATACCTATTACCGATTGGGAGAAAAAGATTCCACTTTTTGGGCTTACGATCAGGCACTAAAATACCAACCGAACAATGTGGGCACACTCAATAATTACGCCTATTATCTATCACTTGAAAAACGTGATTTGCAGAAAGCCGAAAACATGAGCGCTCAAACTATCAAGGCGGAGCCAACCAATGCTACTTTTTTAGATACCTATGCATGGATATTTTTTGTGGAGGGGAACTACCCATTAGCAAAAATATACGAGAACCAAGCCATTGAAAATGGAGGCGATAAAAACGCCGATGTTTTAGCACATTACGGAGACATTCTCTATATGTCAGGAGATCATGACCAAGCAGTCACGTGGTGGCAAAAATCAATTGATGCCGGTAATACATCCCCTGTAGTGAAAAAAGAAGTCGAGACAAAAACATACATTCCTCAACCTTGATCTAATGTGGTTTTCGCCAGAAATGACGATGATATTGCTTGGTTTGTTCAATAAAACTTTTCACTTCAAGGTGTTGAATCTGGGCATACGCTGTGGCAATTTCTGTCAACGTATCTTCATCAACATGGAGCCGACGAAATCCATAAGCTGCCATACGAGGAGTGACATGTTTGAATTGCATCCGATTGATATCAATCAACGCGAAATGATACTCGTTTTGTGATTTTTCAAATAGGATGTTACCTGGCGAATAGTCAATGGGATAAACCTGCTGATTGTGGATGGATGCCGTAAACGCGGCGAAAGCATGGATTAAAGCGGATTTATCCGTTTCTGTATAATCCCATAACTCGCGCATTAAGTGTGGATAATGACAAAATCGGGAAATGAAATAACTCTCTTTCAATAAACCATGATGTGTCTTTTCGATGAAAGCGAGCGGAGCAGGAGTGGTGATTGCAAGTGACAATAATTTTTGTGCGTAGAGAAATGCCCGTTGAGCTTTGCTTTTTCTGAAATAACCGTAGGCAATTTGATTGATAATGTGCGGGCGCTTGTATTTCTTGACGACAATAGACATTCCATCGATGTCTATGATTTTTAATTCATTACGTGCTTTATAGATAGTTTTCCCTTTCTGATCAAAGGATGCGGGAATGTTGGCCAGAAAATGTTGAAGATGTAAATAAGCAGGCGCTGCAACAAGATTTGTTTTCATCCGTTAGATTTATAGCTTACAAAGATACCATTTTCCCACTTTGCAGCCAAAGATGTTTTTTGAATAGATTTATGAGTAGGATGATGAGGCGAATAGTGATGATGAATAGTTTATAGAAAAACATCAAAGGTGTTTATATGATGAGAATTGTGAATGATTGGATGAAGAATGATTTTCGAGAACACCAATTCGTGGGGAGACCTTTCAACGGATGGGTTGCTTTACGTTTTTGTGTGATGGTGATGTCGTTTGTATTGTTGGCAGGGTGTTACCATACATCCGAAAAGGATGCACTAAAGTTATCCATTGCCGAACGCGTACTGGATGCTCATCCTGATAGCGCTTTCCACCTCTTGAAATCCATTCATACCCCAACATCGTTAGCACGGCGTGACTATGCCCGATATGCCTTAGCCTATACCAAGGCAATGGATAAATTGCGGATGCCGGCTTCCTCCGATTCGTTGATCCGTGTGGCAGTTGCTTATTATTCTTCAGCCAATGCACCTGAAAAGTTAGCGCAATCTTATCTCTACCTTTCTCGCATTAACCGGCAAGATGAAAATGCCAAAGAAGCCGCTGACAATTTGATGAAAGCAGAAGAGGAGGCAAATAAAGCCGGAAAAAATTATTGGCT
>DAIDKM010000127.1 GCA_027450045.1 Paludibacter sp.
TCCGCACCAGAAATCCATTTATGCTGAGTATACCATGCATTAGCCCGTTGCGTTGACCAGACCTGATTACTACTTTGCGCATATAGATTTATGCAACTCATTAAAAAGACAAGAGGGAACAAATATTTAATTGACTTTTTCATAATAAATTATTTTATAAAATCTGAACTTACATTTTCTCTGAACAAAAACTTCTCATCGTACAATTGGATCCGGAAATATATTATCTCTTTTGCTTAAAGTAAGGAGCAAGGAAATATTTTTTCAAATGGAATTATGTCCATGAGTGATCAATTATTCAAATAATTGCGACATTGCTTCACAATTGCTTTGTTAACAAGAGTGTGACTTATCGTATCTTCAATTTGAGGATAGTAATTCATAAAATTGCGTACAATTTGAACATATTCAGTGGGCTGATATTCAATACGAATATCAGCCTGATTGATACTTGACAATATGTCAGGAATGGGAGATCCGTTGTCTTTTAATAATGCAATTACTCTTTTCAGCCGATTCATCTTTCCGATCATGTCATTAATATCAACTTGTTTTGCCGGATAATGTACTGAAATTTCTGTTTTTGCATTGCAATCGGTTTGATTGGCTCGTATATGAACAGTGAGATCATGACCTGAATAAATCCATGTGTTGTTCCCTTTTTTAGCGTCGTAAGCAAGAAGCTTACCATTCATAGTTATTGAATTAGGCATAACGGAGCCATATAATTGAAAATCGACATTACGCTTTTCAATCATTCCGGGAAACGATCCTTCTCGTGGAAATATGGTTATTTTGAGCGTGCTGTCTGCTTCGTGTTCTGATTGTATCGTTGTGAAAGTGTAAGCGGTTTTTTGATAATCGTTGTTATTGCCGTTATCTTCATAAAGTTTTGTTTTGAAACTTCCTCCCGGAAAAACTTTCACAATCAAATCGTTGCTGTTATCTTGTAAATTCTTGACTTGTTGATCATACATTGGAATAATAGCACCGGCTTTCACATACACCGGATATTCATTGATCAAAAACTTACGTTCGATGGTTTGTCCTCCTTTGAAAAGCGTGCCTGTGCTCCATTCGTACCAATCCCCTCCCTTGGGTAACCATACTTTCACAGTGGATAGATTATTTACAGCAGGTGCTGTAATAGGCATAATTAGCATGTTGTCGCCAAACATGTATTCGTTTTTGTACGTGTAAGCCTCATCATCTTTGGGATAATCGTAATACATGGGGCGACACAACGAAATCCCTGTATCATAGGCCTCTCGAGCCATCGTGTAAATATATGGATTCAAGGCGTAACGCAAATGAATAGCGTCATAAAGCGCTTGAAAATAATCGCCTGTAAAATTCCAAATTACTCTGTTCAACCGTGGATCTTTTGTCGAATGGGTACGAAAGATTGGGCTAAAAACGCCGTATTGCATCCATCGCGTGTACATCTCTGGATTAACCTTCTTCTGATCTTCAGGCACGTTACCAAACCAGTGGCCTCCTAAATCGTGACTCCAATAGCCATACAAAACATTCGAAGCTGTGGAAGTAAAATAAGGCTGGAATGCAAGTGATTTCCACGAGATGACTACATCACCTGAAAAGCCAATCTGATAGCGGTGATTACCGAGTCCACCCCAACGATGATAAAGCAAAGGCCTTTGTTTCTTTTGCTGTTCCATGTGAGAAAAGAAGCAGTAATTCAGCCACCAAGTATTGCTGAGTCCGGCTATCTTCTTTGAATAAGGCCATTGTTGCCAATCAAGCCACCAAAAAGAGACTCCTTCTTTTCTTATTGGGTTGAGTTCAACATTAAAAAGATTGATCATAAACTTTTTATCGGCAACTTCGAAAGGAATGTTTTTATGTCCTGTGGTATCAAAATCCATGGCTTTTGCAAATTCAGCATATTTCTCTTCCGTTGGTGCAATGCCATCTGCAGGGTGCAAGTTTAACGCGGTTTTGAGGTGTTGTCCTTTCAACCACTGTAAGAATTTCTCCGGATCTGGAAAGAGTGATTTGTTCCACGTATAGCCTGTCCATCCGGCAGTATGCCAGTCCATATCAATTATCAACACGTCCATCGGGATGTTGTATTGCTTAAATCGTTTGACTAAAGTTCGCAGTTCATCGTCCGAGTAATTCCAATAGCGTGACCACCAATAACCAAATGCATAACGTGGAGGAAGAGGAATTTTACCGGCAATTTGAGTGAAATCATATAGAGCGGTTTTATAGTTTGTTCCATATCCCATAAAATACCAATCAATCTCAGGATTATTCCGTTCTTTTACCCATGCCCATTTGCTGTTATCAAATAAAAAATTGTTGGAATCATCTAGTACATCCCAACCATTACGTGAAATCAATCCATTTTCAAAAGGGGTTGGAATAGTATCTCCAATATGAGTATCTCCATTCATGCCGTCAAGCGTTCGAAACGTGCCTTTGAGGTTTTCGTTATTTCTCATGCCCGGTTTCCAAACGATAGAATGAGCGGAATCCTGATTATAGGTTATTTGAAGATTTTTGGCATTAAATTTTCCTGATTCTATTTTGTATTTCAATTCCATTTTGGATGTCTTGATAATCAACCATTTCCCATGAATTTTTTTGGTAACTGGTACCGCAGGTAAATTCCGATTAATTACCACAAAGGAAGGACTATCAACGAATCTTCGCGTTGAATCATATTCCAGGCGAATAATATGTGGAGTAAGGATCGTAAACCGTGCATCCCCTACAGTAATCATGGACGTTCGATTATCCTTAATCCTGTTTCGTTTTTGTTGTGCATGTAAAAGGGTTACGCACAAAAATAAACTCGTAAAAATTAAAATAGACTTCATATTAACAAAAATATAAAATAGACTCAACAAACCTAATTTGGTAATTCAGACAAGTGAAATTAGTATGTTTCTCATATCAGATTGCACACACTTTTTGTATCCTTGATTAAATCCCACCACCTCTCCAAATCGTAATTAACACATTGTAATTGTGTTAATTATACAAATAGAAGAGGAGAGATTATTTATTGCGATATCCTCGACACCGGACAATCCTTTGCTTGGGTGCCCCATTTCGAGGGTTTATCACCCATGTTGAAAATGAGCGT
>DAIDKM010000128.1 GCA_027450045.1 Paludibacter sp.
AATTCCATTTGTCCTTTAAAATCAAAATTATTTACAAATGAAAATGAAACAGGATAATCAAACCAAAGAAAACATATATAAAGTAGTTGCACACGATCGAGATCGTACCAACATACTTAAAACAATTGAATTAAAGGCCCTTTCTTATTTAGTACAACGTATGCCATCGTGGGTTACGCCGAATATACTAACATTCATTGGTTTTCTTGGCAACATCATTGTTTTTCTTGCTTTTGTTCTCGCCAATTATGTAAACTCAGCTTTGCTGTTACTGGGGGTTTTTGGATTTTTCGTTAGCTGGTTCGGCGATTCATTAGATGGAACGTTAGCGTATTATCGCAAACGACCCCGTAAATGGTATGGATTTTCGCTTGATTTTACGACAGACTGGCTGGGTGTCATTTTGATGAATGCAGGATTAATCGTGTATCTTCATCACGTTTGGGAATTTATCGGATTCGGCTTTGCGGTTCTCTATGGTTGGGAAATGATTACCGCTTTGCTTCGATATAAAATTACGGATAAGTACACCATTGATTCCGGACTGTTTGGCCCAACTGAAGTGCGCATTATTGTCTCTTTAATTTTGATCCTTGAGGTGCTTGTACACAATTCTATCCTTTATGTTGGATTAGTTACCTGCTTGTTCCTATTTATATCAAACATCATAGAAACCCGTAAGCTACTTAAACTTTCAGATGCCCGCGACAAAGAAGAAATGGGAAAACAGCCCAATTAAAAGAGTATTTGACAAATTTGTCACCTTCCTAAAGGCTCAAATATCAGCCATGATTGGCGGAGTTTGTGATTACTTCATCATGGTGTTTTTTACACAAGTTTTTCATGTACATTACACTATCAGTATTGTAATTGGAGGCGTTATTGGGGCCGTCATCAACTTTTCCCTGAACAAAACTTGGACATTTATGTCCAAAAAAATGCCCTACAAAAATTCCTTCCGCATACAGATGTTGAAATTTATTTTTGTAGTGGCTAATAGCATTTTCCTTAAATCTTTCGGCACATATTTGATAACCACATATATACATATTGATTATCGAATCAGTCGTATCATCGTTGACCTGATTGTTTCCTTAACGTTCAATTATAACCTTCAAAAATACTGGGTTTTCCCAAAAGTTACTCCGGATAAAATCCAAACAGGAAAGTCATAAATCAACCGGGAATCCTACACGTCATTCTATTTGATGAGGAGAAGATTGCCAAAGTTCAATGAATAAATGCGAATTTGGAGGATTGTCAAGCGCGTATCTGGCCAACATTGTAACGGATTTTTCTTTGCACCAAGTGAGGGCGAACTCAAACTACCATTGTGTACGCTACGCCCATCTGGAGAATTTTAGTTCTCCATTTCCTTCGTAATCTTCATTGTTTCCAAGCTTACGGTGCAAACCCGTTTCAACAAATCAATAACTTGTGTCTTGTAATCGGCAAAACGGTATGTGTTAAACTTTTCGGCGATGGTTGGGTCTGTAGGTTTTTTCTCTTTGTATTGGTCGAGAACCCATTCGAGTGCGGAACGATTGCCAAGTTTATAAAGCCACGCTTCGGCTGGAATACCTTTCAGAATGGTAGCTTCGTCCAATATAATCAAACCGGCTTCTTTGTCTGCTTTTAGTTTGGCTTTGGGCTTTTCTGTCTCGTTGTCCGTGATCTCTTGCAAAGGGAAAAGCTCTGCCGTTTCATAGTTTATATGCAAATTCATCAATGCTTTGCCCCATGCTGCCCATTTACTGAAATCATCATAAAAAGGTATGCGTGGAAAATCGCGTTTCAGGTTTAGTTCATATTTAATGCGGTAAGCAGGATTGTGCAATACGGCATACACATAATGGAAAATGTCTTCTTTGGTAATATTCGTATCATGATAATTTTCCTGGAATTGCTGCAAGCCCCAATCGGTGATATTATCGAGGGGAACATTTGAATTGCTATAGCGATAGAAAGGGAGACATTGAGAATCACCGTTAAAATGTAAATCAACTAAGTATTGCGATGCTAAAATATTGAATGCTTTTGAACCTTGATTTATTGCAATTAATACATTTTTGGATTTTGTATTTGGGAAAAGCAAGGGAGTTTGATATCTCATTTCATTAAGTTCTTCCGCATAATAGATATTTTTCTTAGCAAACACTCTATACAAACAATGACGAAATTCATCATTCCTTAATGTTAATTTCTTGCCATCATAATAATCTTTCTTCAGATCACGAGTAAATTTAATTTTTGGATCAATATCTTCAACCTTTGCTTTTAGACTCAAAAGCTCATTATAAGAATTAATGAAGTAATCAATTTTTTGATTTAAATATTTTAAATCAAAGTCATATACCCACTCATCTCTATTGCTTATTGTTCCTAAAGTGTATAATTCAAAAATGGCTTGATTTGATTTATTTAATTTCACTTCTTTAGAGCAAACAGGTAACATTTCCTCCCAATCATTATCTTCACTCAAATGTAACCAGTTGTTGTTTTTGTCGGGTTGTATGTTTGTAAAGTTGATGTCAACAAACTTGGTTTGTGCAAGGAATTGAAGTTTCTCGGCAGCCGTTTCAAATTCCGGTCTTCGGGAATAGCTAATCACACAACCTTGTGAAGAAAAATATTCTTTGCTTTTATATTTTATCACCGGCTCTTCCACGGCATCCCATTCCCTACGCAATTGTTTCAACTCTTTTCGTGAATGCGCTTCTATGGTATTGTTCATCCGAACCATAAACGCAATGGCAACACCGGTTTGAATGCCAAATACATTATGCTTCGTACCCGATAGTTTCGGGTTGGTTCGCACATCGCCTCCTAAATCAATGATATAAATGCGGTTGAACTCGCTTGCCATTACTTTGCGAAACCCATCAAACGTTCGGCTCTCGATGAATGAGCGATTGGTGACGAAAGCAACAATGCCGTTATTGTCAAGACGATCAATTGCCCAACGATAAAAACGGGCATACATGTCGTACACCTTTGTT
>DAIDKM010000129.1 GCA_027450045.1 Paludibacter sp.
ATTGCCGTTGTTTGGACAGATTAAAGTCCCCTTTAGGGGATTTAGGAGTAACACCTTCTTTTCTTCCTTATCTTCCAGATTCCTACCATCTACTATCTACCGGCTACTAACTACTATGTTCCTTATCTTCCAAAAAACCGATCGTCTTTGTCGGTGCGGGTAGCATCTTCGAGCGGGTATTCTTTTCGCATTGGAAAATAATCCATGTATTCCACGTTTAGAATCCGTTTCAGGTTAGGATGACCTACGAAATCGATTCCATAAAAATCGAATGTTTCCCGTTCCATCCAGTTGGCTCCTGCATAGATCGAGACAATGCTTTCAACCTGAGGGTTTTCTTTGGTGACAAAAGTCTTGATTCGTATGCGTTTATTTTCTACTAAGTTATGCAGATGGTATATTACTCCCAACTCTTTTTCTTGTTCGGGATAATGGATACCGCACAAATCGGTCAGAAAGATAAACTGATGCTTGTCTTTTAGAAACGTAATGATTTCTTTTACCGATTCGGAGGCAATAACAATGGTGAATACATCCGATGATTCATCCACCGACAAAATAGCATTTTTGAAATTATCCGTTATATCCTGAAGCACGATGCTGTATTCCATAAGGAAACATTTATTGTTTAAATGGGATAAACCCAATTCCTATTCATTTCTCTGCGATCTCAATTTGTCTCGTCCTGAAAATTGTTGACAGATTCTCTTACACTTTACACATTTTATCATTGTCAACTGTCAACTGTCAATTGTCAACTGTCCATTGCTTATTGTCCATTACATTAACACGATTCCGTAGCTCTTGAGCAATTCTTTGTATTCGGGACTATACCGACGACGCAAAGACTCATTCGCCACTAACTCCTGCACTTTCATAAATCCCTCAATAATCTGTTCGGGACGAGGCGGACAGCCGGGTACATAGACGTCCACCGGCACCACTTTATCAATTCCCTGCAACACGCTGTAGGTGTCGAAAATGCCACCACTCGATGCACAGGCCCCTACGGCAATCACCCAACGGGGTTCCGCCATCTGTTCATAAACTTCCTGAACAATTGGTCCCATCTTTTTGGCTATGGTTCCCATCACCATCAGCAAGTCGGCCTGACGAGGTGAAAAGCTAAGCCGTTCCGCGCCAAAGCGTCCCAGATCATAATGTGCAGCCATCGTTGCCATAAATTCGATGCCGCAACACGAGGTGGCAAAAGGCAGTGGCCAGATAGAGTTCTTGCGGGCCAATCCCACCGCTTTATCTAAGGTGGTGGCAAAAAATCCCGTAGAGCTATAGCCTTCGGGAGCTTCCACCACATTGTATTTAGGTTTATCGTTTGTATGTTCCATCATATTTGCAATTTAAAAGCACTTTCGGAATAGATCCGATGCTATTCCTCGTCTTTATTCCAGTCGAATGATCCTTTTTTATAGATATAGTAAAATCCAAACATAAAGAGCGCCACAAAGAGTAACATGTATAAAAGCCCGCTCCAACCGGATTCCTTAAAATTGACTGCCCAAGGATAGAAAAAGATCACTTCTACGTCGAAAAGCACAAAAAGGATGGCTATCAAAAAGTATTTTACTGAAAATGGGAACCGTGCGTTCCCTTCGATTTCGATGCCACATTCAAAATTATCTTCCTTTTTTATCGATCGCACCCTTCTTCGTTTTGTGATGATGAAATGAGACACCAACATGACGACAACCACAAAAGAAAGAGCCACAACAATTTGGATGAGAATTGGAATGTAATCGGACGTTACGGAGATAGTTTCCATCGGAAATATTTTATTCAACAAATATAAAGAAGAAATTCGCTATTGCAGGCTTCGTTGGCATTAAAAATTCTTTATGAAGGGGTAAGATATGTCTAAATAACTGATATAATGAGCATTTCTTAGCAAATTCTTCTCGTCTATACTTACCCATTAATTGCACAGAGGGGTAAACATGGCAGAAATACATCGCAACCTTGCATAGTTTTCCAGCGTCCTGCATAACAAATCCGTCAAGAGGAATAGGTTGTTTCCTGAATCTGTCAATCCATGATCTTTAAGAGAATGGTAACCTATACAATCATTTAAAATTACTTATGTTATAATAAATCGAATGTTAACCGCCTTCAAATGTAGTATTTTCGTCATTGATTCAGTGTGTTTGTGGTTATCATGATACGATAACACGCATGGAGATAGACAAATAAACTTGTAAAACAATAGCAGATAATGAAAACAATGAATCCTGTAGTACATTTTGAAATGCCGGCTGAAGACAGAGATCGAATGGCCGGTTTTTATTCCACCGTTTTTGGTTGGGAAACGCAGATGTTTGGTGAGGATATGGGCAATTATGTGACGGTCAGCACTACCAAGAGTGACGAACATGGAAGACCCACCATGCCGGGCGCCATCAATGGCGGCTTTTATCCCAAGAGAGAAGATTCGCCGGCTCAATATCCTTCGATAGTGATTGCAGTCGATGACATACATGCGTCAATACGACAAGTGACAGAAGCAGGCGGCACAGCGCTTGGCGAACCTACGGAGATTCCCGGAGTCGGGTTGTACGTTTCATTCTATGATACGGAAGGCAACCGCGTTAGTTTGCTTCAACCCTTCATGAGTAACGGAGTAATTGAATAACGGAGTAACCGAATAACAGATGAACTTCAATCATTCAGTCCTTCAATTTTTTCCATATATTTGTTTCGTATATTTTCACCCCATTAAACCCCAATTTTTATGAGTACTAAAACGACCGCCCAATTAGTTCGGCAAATCACCCTGTCTCTTTTATTATTAAGCGCTATCACACAAGCACTGACTATTTTGACTTTTCTGTTCGAAATTCATAGTCATACCATTATGGAAGTACATAAGACTAATGGTTTTATTTTGTACATTCTGGTGCTGACTCATATCTTGGTCTTTCGGAAGAACCTGAAATTCTATCTTTTCCCCAATAAAAAACCTGTCGGTAAAAAAGT
>DAIDKM010000130.1 GCA_027450045.1 Paludibacter sp.
ATCGCGGTGAATGGAGGTTTCTGAATGAAAAGGAAATCTCAATGTTGAAAATGAATGCCTATAAATAATGTGTCAATAATGTGCTAATGTGCCAATTTAATGTGCTAATTAGTTAATGTGCTAATATGCCAATAAGACAATATGCCACTCAAAAAAGGAAAATCAAAAAAGGTGATTTCTGAGAACATTGAAGAAATAATGCACAGTTATCACCAGACCGGAACGATCGGAACATCAACTCCGGAGTCGAACGAGAAAGCACAGAAACAGGCCATTGCGATAGCTTTTGACACGGCAAAAAAGAAGAAAAAATAAATCAACAACAATGGGAAAAATTGATTTACAGGAAATTGAAGATGCGAAGAAAGCAGCCTTAGAAGTGTTACTTCACAATGCACACGGACCATTTATGGGACTTCCACGCACAGCAGGTTGGGGTTACCCCGAACCTTACACACGCGACTTAATGTTTTCAATTTTTGGAATTGCTGTTTCGGGCAATCAGAAGCTGATGGAGAGCATTCGGAAAGTATTGGAAACATTGGCAAAAAATCAAAGTGAGCATGGGCATATTCCTTCGTTGGTTCACGATGGTGAAGATCGCGGATCGAGTGACACTACACCGTTGTTTTTGCTTGGTGTCGGCATTTTCAGAAAAGTAACCGGAGAAACGGAGTTTCTGTACGAAGCGGTTTCAAAAGCGCTAACCTGGATGGAATACCAAAGTCCATCGGATCGTTATCTGGTTGCTCAACAACCTACCAGCGACTGGCGCGACGAGCAGTGGGTGTTAGGTTACGGGCTGTTTGTAAATACTATCGTTTATAGTTATCTCCGGTTGTTTGATCTTCATGAAAGAGCAGATCATGTGCAGCAGGAAATGAGTCGTTTTACCATTACAAGTGGAACCATTCATCATCATGTACATGAAGGGTTGGTGGTAAAGCACAAACCTTACTACGCTATGTGGTCGTATAAAATTTTAAGCAGTGAACGGTTTGATTTACTCGGAAATAGTTTGGCTATATTGTCGGGAATTGCTTCTCCAACAAGGGCTAATGAGATGATTTCTTGGATTGAAGAAGAGTGTACTGCTATGCGTGCAAAAGGAGAATTGGTAGTTGATTTACCTCCTAATTTCTTTCCTTATGTCAAACAGGAAGATCCTGAATGGAACGAGCGATATGCAGAATTCAACAATCCGGGCGATTATCATAATGGGGGCATTTGGCCATTCATTAGTGGAATATATATTGCTGCTTTGGTTGCTGCAAAAAAATACACGCTTGCCAAAGAGAAATTGGATGTGCTAACACATTTTGTAACTGTTTCAAGAACAAGTAATGTCGATTTTGGATTTAATGAATGGATTAAAGCACAGGATGGTAAACCTATGGGGCAAGACTGGCAAACGTGGAGTGCAGCGCTTTATTTGTATGCTGCAAAATGTGTCGAAGAAAAAAGCACCCCTTTCTTTGACGAGATTCGTTCTCATAACTTACAAATTGATTTCCCTGAATAGATGAAGCCGAAGGCAAGAAAACTACATGGTATTCAATCTTCCACCTATCCACAAAAAGGTGTGAATGATGTAACTTTTTTCGGAAATTATGTAAGGTTTCTCTTTTTCAAGAACATAACTTAGTTTTCTTATATTCATCAATAAAATTATCTCTGTAAAATAAGAATAAACAGCGTAATTATAATGAAATCAATGTGATATAGAAAGTTATCAGATTAAAGCAACTAACAAAATGAGGAGCATAACAATATGATAAGCTCAGAGATAACGGTTTCCGAATACCTGCTTATTCGGCTGAAAGAAATCGGTGTAGATCACCTTTTTGGTGTGCCGGGCGATTTTGCCATGGGGTTCTTTAACCAGATATTAAAGAGTGAAGTGAAATATATCGGTACATGCAATGAACTCAACGCGGCCTATGCCGCAGATGGTTATGCACGGATTCGGGGCATAGGCGCATTTTCATCAACTTTTGGTGTTGGAGAACTGAGTGCGATTAACGGAGTGACGGGATCGTTTGCTGAAAGAGTGCCTGTGGTGGTAATCACCGGTTCGCCTGCGTTGATCAATTTCAGCACACGACCGCTGTTGCATCACACTTTGGGTGATTATCAGATTCCCCTGAAAATGTATGAGAAAATTACCGTCGCATCAACCCAGCTTGTTTCCGCTGAAACAGCTCCGTCCGAGATTGATCGGGTGTTGACGGAGTGCCTTGTTCACCAGCAACCTGTTTACATCAGCCTTCCTGCTGACGTGATGATGATGAAATGTAAAAGACCAAATGCTTTTATTTTTCCAACAGTTCCCCAAAGTGATGAGGAGGCACTCGCCGAGGCAATCAAGGAAGCGGTTGCTATGTTAGATAAAGCTGAGAAGCCTGTTGTGATTGGCGATGTAGAGTTGGTACGTTTCAAGTTACAAAAGGAATTTTCCGGATTTCTCGAAAAAACAGGGTTGCCGTATGTTACCATGATGTTGGGAAAGACACTTCTTTCAGAGCAACATCCGCAATTTATTGGACTCTTTGAAGGAGATCGGAGCCGCAAATATGTTCGGGATCGGGTCGAGAACGCCGACTGCATTCTGCAACTCGGAACCCTTATGACTGACTTTAACACCGGTGGTTTCACATCGCATATTGATGATTCAAAGACTATCAGCGGCAACATAGGCTATGTGAAGATCAAACACCATTACTACGAAAATGTTCATCTCCATGATTTTATCCTTGGATTGACGAAAAAACTTTCGCGACGGGATACGGCAACATTAGATATTCAATCTGCCGCGGATGGCTGCGTTCACAGGCATACGGAATCTTATCAGTCTGATACGAATAAAAAACTTACTATCAAGCGTTTCTTCGACCGCATGAGTCATTTTATAGAAAACGATTCAATAGTTATTGCTGAGACAGGCGTATCTCTCTTCAG
>DAIDKM010000131.1 GCA_027450045.1 Paludibacter sp.
AGAGCCATGAAAGATGATCGTCCGGTTGGGAACATCTATAGCGCTGATAAGGTACAGGCATTTGCAGCGTTTGAAAAAGATTTGCTTCACGATTTGATTCCCTTTATTGAAAAAAACTACCCGGTACTAAAGGATCGAGAACATCGTGCTATTGCAGGTTTGTCAATGGGCGGCGGACAGGCTTTGAATTTTGGATTGGGAAATTTGGATAAGTTTGCATGGGTAGGTGCTTTCTCTCCGGCGCCTAATACAGAACAACCGCAAGAATTAGTTCCTAATCCGGAAAAAACAAAAGAGCAACTGAAATTGTTATGGATATCGTGTGGGGATAAAGATGGGCTGATTACGTTCAGCAGACGTACGCACGATTACCTGAAAGCCAATGATGTTCCTCATATTTATTACATTGATCATGGTTATCATGATTGGAACGTATGGAAGCACAGTTTGTACATGTTCTCGCAATTGTTATTTAAGCCGGTTGATCCTTCAGTTTTCCCGGAGATAAGTGATGCCGGCAGGCCAGCCGAAACTGATGTACGAGGAGCAAGATACCCTCAAATATTACCTGACTGTAGGGCTGTATTTCGTATTAAAGCACCGGAAGCACAAAGTGTTCAACTCGATTTAGGGAAAAGATACAACATGACGAAAAACAGCGAAGGTGTGTGGAAAGTGACTACCGATTCATTAAGCGAAGGTTTCCATTATTACTCATTGATTATTGATGGTGTGGCTGTGGCAGATCCAGCCAGTGAAGCCTTTTATGGCATGGGGCGCATGGCAAGTGGTTTTGAAGTGCCTTTTAAAGGCGATGGGTATTATGAAGTGAGAAATGTTCCACATGGCGATATCCGTATCAAACGTTATTATTCGACTGTAACAAATACATGGCGTGAGATCTATTTATATACTCCTCCGGGCTATGATGAAAATGCCGGTGAAAAATATCCGGTATTGTATATCCTTCATGGAGGAGGCGAAGATGAACGAGGTTGGGCTATGCAAGGGAAAGCGGATTTAATCCTCGACAACCTGATTGCTGAGAAAAAGGCTATTCCAATGATTTTGGTCATGGTGGATGGAAATATGCCTTTACCGCCATTTGGAGAAGATATTTTAAAAGCCTTTGATACTGAGTTGACACAATGTGTCATCCCATTTGTCGAAAAGAATTATCGTGTTAAAACGGATGCCCAAGACAGAGCTCTTGCCGGCTTATCGATGGGAGGCATACAAACTCTTTATGCTGGTATCAACAACACGCAGTTATTCTCTTATTTGGGTGTATTTAGTTCCGGATGGATACTTCCGATGCAAAATAACATAGCAAATGAACAATACAAATTCATGGCAAAAAATGCCGACATGATCAATAACAATCTGAAATTGCTATGGATTGCTGTAGGTGGTAAGGAAGATATTGCGTACAAAAATTGCCAGACAATGCTTGCGAAATTTAACGAACTGAATATTAAGCATCAATATTATGAATATCCAGGAGGACATGCATGGCCTGTGTGGAGGAATGACCTTTTTCATTTTGCTCAATTGATATTCAAATAAAAGCACACTGTAAAAGCTATTTATGAATAGTTTGAGAATAAATAAGAGTATACTAAGAATCATTATCACTTTGTGTGTTTTGCCTCTTGCATTAAAAGCAAGTGCATGGGTAGGAGAACCTCTTCCAAGGTTGCATGTTGATGGTAGATATTTGAAAGACCCTCATGGCAATATTGTGAACTTGCATGGTTTTGCTCAGACATACTCGCCGTGGTTCAACGAAGAGGGAAAATATTGGAACAATTATGATGTTACCGGATGCCTGAACTATAACAAAGGTATAATTGATAAGATTCTAGCCGCCGGTTGGAAGATGAATTTCATACGATTACACATGGATCCGTATTGGTCGAATACACCAGGCGTATCTGTGACCGGCGAAAGTGATATATCAGCGTTTGATTTCAATAGATTTAAAACTTATTTGAATGAAGTATTTATCCCTATGGCAGAATATGCAATATCGAAAGGATTGTATGTCATTATGCGTCCACCGGGTGTTTGTCCGGATACAATAGCCGTAGGTGATGCTTATTACAAATACCTTATCAAGGTTTGGGGATATGTTGCTCAACAACCAGAACTGAAAAATAATCCAGATGTTATGTTTGAACTCGCAAACGAGCCGATTAACATACTTGGGACAGATGGTAATTACAGCTCAACTTCGCAAGCAAGTTTCGATAACCTGAAGAAATTTTTCCAAGCGGTTGTCGATACCATTCGGGCCAGTGCAGATAACATTCTTTGGGTTCCAGGACTGGGATATCAATCGCAATATCAGGGATACGCAGTAACCCCTATCGCGGGTGACAATATCGGTTATGCCGTACATGTGTATCCGGGTTGGTTCAACAGCGGTAGTGGTTATGTTGCTTTTCAAGCCGGATGGGATGCTCAGGTCAAACCGGTAGCTAATTTTGCACCCATAGTCGTTACCGAAATGGACTGGGCTCCGGCAAAGTACAATTCGTCGTGGGGAAAAGACATTACCGGCATTGCAGGTGGAGCTGGGTTTGGAGCCAATTTTAAAAAAATTACTGATGATGCCGGTAACGTGAGTTGGCTTGTTTTTACAACCCCTGACCTGCTTGCCCAATTTGATTCTACCAATGTGGCTAATCCTGGCGACACTACCTTCCTCAACGATCCGGAAGCATGTCCATGGCCATGTTTCCATTGGTTTGAGGATTATGCGAAGGTAAATTATCCGCGGCCTGATTTTCAATATCAGTCGCATAGTGATAATGGGGATGGCACCTATACCAATCCGTTGATATTTGGCGATTTCCCTGATCCTGATGTTATCCGGGTCGGCGATACGTATTATATGGTGACGACCACCATGTTTATATTTCCAGGAGCGAC
>DAIDKM010000132.1 GCA_027450045.1 Paludibacter sp.
AAGGATTAGCCAACAAAGACATTGATCGAGCAGCCATAACATTCCAGCATATTTTTCAATTTTATCATGCCCAGAAAGATCATTTATTTACAGAAACGTATCCGATAGACACAACCCAAAAAGTTCCTTGTTTCGCAGGAGACAAGATTGTCTATAAACGACAACAGGTATCATTCCTATGGCCTTACTCAGGCGTATTTTCCGGGTGTGTATCGTTGTACAAAGTGACCAAAGATGTAAAATATAAACATTTACTTGAACGCACCCTGTTGCCTGGATTGTCAAAATATTGGGATAACAAACGAGCGCCAGCATGCTATCAATCCTATCCTGAATTTAATGGAGCAAGTGATCGTTTCTATGATGACAATGACTGGGTGGCAATAAGCTTTATGGATCTTTACGCATCGACAAAAGACGCAACATATTTGAATCGGGCCATTCAATTACAGAGGTTTATTTATAGTGGTTGGTCAGATGACCTGGGAGGTGGAATTTTCTGGTGTGAACAAAAGAAACAATCTAAAAACACCTGCTCCAATGCTCCTGCTGTTGTATTGTGCATGAAAATTTACAAGGCTACGTCTCAGAAGAAATACCTTGATTTAGCGAAGAAAACCTATCAATGGACAAAAAACACCCTTTGTGATCCTTCAGATTACGTCTATTGGGATAATGAGTCACTTAACGGGCATATTGCAAAGAATAAATATACGTACAACAGTGGACAAATGATCGAAGCCGGAGTCCTACTTTATAAAGCTACCGGTGAAAAGCACTATTTAATAGATGCACAGAAAACTGCTGAAGGTACATTCCATTATTTTGTCAAACCCCGAAAAACTGCACATGGAGAGGTTCAATTTTATAGTGATTCTCCCTGGTTTAACGTGATATTGTTTCGAGGGTTAAAAGCTTTGTTTGAAGTCGATCATAATGCTTCCTATATTAAAATTATGGCCCAAGATGCTAAGTATGCCTGGAAATATGACAGGGACGCCAATGGATTATTCAGTAAAGATTGGACAGGGAAGGTGCAGGACAAGTATAAATGGTTATTGGATAATGCCTGTATGGTAGAACTGTACGCAGAACTAAGTGATATTGATTTGATAGATAAATAGATACGAATAGATAAAAATAAAGGGACTATGACAACACGACGAGACTTTTTACGCAAGAGTGGAATTGCCTTGGCAGGCGTTGCTTTGAGTAAATCGATGCTTGGCCATCCATCAGTGATGCAGGCGATGGATTACCGTTCCGAAAGGCCACCGCTTGCCAGACGCAATTTCACATCCAAAGCCGTTGAGGCCGCCATACAACGGATAAAGACACAGATCAAAGATCCGAAATTGGCCTGGATGTTTGAGAATTGCTATCCCAACACGTTGGATACTACCGTTGAGTTTTCGATGAAAGAGGGGAAACCCGACACGTTTGTCATCACCGGCGATATTGATGCCATGTGGTTGCGCGACTCTTCAGCACAGGTATTTCCTTATCTTTCGTTGGCCAAAGAGGATCCGCAACTCAGTTTGATGTTGGAAGGCGTCATTCGTCGCCAAACTTACTGCATTGGTCTGGATCCTTATGCCAATGCCTTCAACAAGGGAGCCACGGGCAGTGAATGGGACAGTGACCACACCAAGATGATTCCCGAGTTGCACGAGCGAAAATGGGAAATTGATTCGCTTTGTTACCCCATTCGTCTGGCCTACCATTATTGGAAGACAACCGGAAATGCGTCCCATTTCGATAAACAGTGGCGTTATGCCATGTCGCGCGTGTATGAAACCTTTGTGCAACAACAGCGAAAGAACGGCACCACCGGTTCTCCATATTCCTTTACCCGTGTCACCGATAAACAAAGTGACACGGTGTTGAACGATGGCTACGGCAGTCCCATCAAACCCGTAGGCTTGATTTGTTCGTCGTTTCGACCGTCCGACGATGCCACCGTTTTCAGTTTTCTGATACCCTCCAATCTTTTTGCCGTGGAATCACTGCATCAATTGGCCGAAATCTCGGAACAGGTAACGGGCGATCATGTCTTTGCCATGCAATGCAAACGGCTGGCAAACGAAGTAAAGAGATCCGTTGATCAATACGGCAAAGCGCAACATGATAACTTTGGAGAAATCTATGCATACGAAGTAGATGGTTTCGGCAATCAGCTTTTTATGGATGATGCCAATGTGCCGGACTTGCTGGCCTTGCCTTATCTCTGTTCGTTTATCCCGCACAATGATCCGGTATATCAAAACACACGCCGTTTTGTGTGGAGTGAGAGTAATCCCTATTTTTTCAAAGGAACGGCTGCCGAAGGGATTGGCGGCCCGCATATCGGTATTGGATGGATTTGGCCCATGAGTCTCATCATGCGCGGGCTCACCACCACCAGCAAAGAAGAGATGGCCTATTGCCTGAAAACCTTACGCAACACGGATGCCGACACCGGATTCATGCACGAATCGTTTTGGAAAGACGATCCATCGCGTTTCACCCGCAAGTGGTTTGCCTGGGCCAATACCCTCTTTGGCGAATTTATCCTGACCATTGATCGCGTTCATCCTGAATTGCTGAAAGGATAAAAATTGAACACAAATAACTCCAGAAAGAATAATTGAAAAGTTAAACGAAAATTAGAAGATAGAGAAGCCATTAGCTAATTATCAACCATATAGTTTGCCAAGACAACTTTAGAATTATCACATACACATACATTTCTATAAACCCCAACTACAATGAAGCACCCCTTTATGACGATTTTAGTGGTCATATTATGTCCACTGATGCTCAGTGCGCAGATTGACCGGCGTGACCGTTATGATTTGAATCACGACAAAGTATTGTACACCATCGGGTATTCACACCTTGATACGGAGTG
>DAIDKM010000133.1 GCA_027450045.1 Paludibacter sp.
CTCCATGGAACATCTTGCCCTGAAAAGAAAAATCTTTTGGATGTGTGTTTAGGTCAAAACCATAACCTGATTGATCAGAATAAGTTGTAGAAGCATCTACCCCTATAAATCCTTTTTGTGCCGGTGCATGGCCAAATTCAAATTTCCATGTTTTGGTCTGTGCATGAAGGATGCTAAATACGCTTAACAAAAACAGTGCGACGCACACTTTATTTTTCATATTAAAATTATTTTGGGTTAATACCCGGTTAAACTATGTCTTAATGTTGTTTTGTGATATTGAAAGTTTTATTACATTGCATCAAAAGATAGGATTGGACTAATTTATAGATAGCTATTGCCCCGTTTTTCACAATATTTTTTTAATGGTTTGCAAGCTCAAAGGTACAATGTTTTCTTCATCTTTGGTGTACCAATAGCGATCATATAGATTTCATGTTTTCCAGGATTATTGCGAGTTATAAGTATTACTTTTTTTCACTAAAGTTGATTACATTCTCCTGAATATATTTTTGATCTCCCCGGATAGTATCTGCTATAACATTTTTTAGAAATACATTTTCAACAGGGAGTTCTTTTTGTCCTAAAATTCTGGAAATGAACTTTACGTTTTTGGCTTTTATGTTTTCGAGATAGATATCTTTTATCGGAGTCAGTCTTCGTTCAATTGTCGGTACCAGATCTTTCCATTGATATAACACATCGGTTTCAATTCCCAGAATTCCATCATCAACTTTTCCTGCTTTTATATTAGTGACGTAAATGTTTTTAACGTATCCACCCATCCGCTCATTGGTTTTAATAAATACCAAATTAAACATTTTAGCACCGTCCGAAACAGTGCAGTTATTCATATAAATATTCTCGATACCACCTGACAATTCACTTCCGATAGCCAATAACTCATGACCGTTTTTTACGGTACAGTTTCGTATCACAATATTCTTTGAAGGCGTTTTAGAACGCCAACCTTCAGGGTTTCTGCCCGATTTAACGGCAATAGCATCGTCTCCCTGATCAAAAACGCAATTTTCAACCAATACGTTTTGGCTCATTTCCGGATCTAAACCATCATTATTGTGACCGTGTGCATAAATGTTTAAATTCCGCACCACAATATCTTTTGAAAGATAAAGATGCACGGTCCAAAAAGGACTGTTTGTGATCCTAAAACCGTCCAACAGCACATTTTCGCAGCGATTAATCTGAATAAACTGTGGGCGAAGATGGGCAGAGTCATTCACCATTATACGCTCCTGAACTGGCACATTATCAACCGACAAATAATACAATCTTTTCAGGCTGTTCATGTGAGCACGGGGACGGGCAGACCAGACTTTCCAAACATCCAGCTTGGCTTTAATTTCTCCTTCCCCGGTAATGGCAATGTTTTTACACTGATAAGCATAAATCAACGGGGAATAGTTGTAGCATTCCAATCCTTCCCAACTTGAATGAACGGCAGGTAAATAATCGTCCGGATTTTCGGAAAACAAAAGCACTGCACCTTTCATCAAATGCAGATTGACATTACTTTTCAGATGAACTTGTCCGGTAAGCCATTCACCTTTGGGGATAATCACAACACCGCCTCCGATTTTATTGGCTTGGTCAATGGCCCGTGCAATTGCCAGAGTTGTTTTAACTTTATCGCCGGGAATAGCTCCGAAATCGGTAATTAATAATTTCTTACAATTCTTGAAATCAGGTACTTTAATTGCCGGCATTTCAAAAGGAGCTTTGACTGTTATTTCGGTTGTTGCAACAGGACTGTTTGTGTTAGCAAAAGAGAACAAAGTTGTCAGCACTAATAAGGAAAAGATAGTTATTTTCTTCATATTGTAATTTGTAGATTAGCGATATTCTTTATTTCAAAAATGAGCCTAACGGCAGTCTTTGTTTCTTCACTTCCTTTACAAATAATCCGGCAACTTGAAGAGCCCCACTGCGATTCAAATGAGTTGAATCCTGCACTCCATTTTTGCGATTTGGGTATTCTCCCGGTTTACAAAAAAGATAAACTGATTTTGATTTTTCAGGTCCGAGTTTTGAAACCAGTTTGCGGGTCAATGCTTCCATATCAACGTATGGAGTATTTGTTTCACTGGCTATTTCTTTAGCCGCTTCTATATAGTCTCCATGAGTTTGTATCAGGTTTCCTTTTCCATCGAAATGGCGGCGAACTATCGACGAACAAACAATCGGATTTGCTCCTTTTGCACGTGTTTCGTCAATATACTTCTTTATCAATTCTTTATAGGTTGTAAAAGGATCTGTATGCAACTTTGGATTCGCTTTCTCATCGTTATGTCCAAATTGAATAATCACATAATCACCTGGTTGAATGCTGTCGTAAATTGCTTTCCAATGTCCTTCATCTAAAAAACTCTTAGAACTTCTACCATTTAGCGCATGATTATGAATGGTTGCACCATTCGTTACAAATTCATTCATCACCATTCCCCAACCGGTTTCAGGAGCAGCCTTTGGACTTTTATTTGCCATGGTAGAATCACCAATCATCCAAATATTCACTTTATTGGCACTTTTAAATGATAAGGCCATCATTACAGCCAGACTTAAAACTAATAGCACATTTACTTTTTTCATTATTCTATAAAATTTAGTGGATTGATTTATAATTAACAAAATGTCATTTGAAATTACATTATCTATTTTTATATCTGTATATTTACCTTTTTCCAAGCCCGAACAGAAAGTTTATTGTTATTCGAAAATCTAATGGTCAATCATTCGAAGGAAACAACGTTTTGTGAATT
>DAIDKM010000134.1 GCA_027450045.1 Paludibacter sp.
AAATGTTGTTTGATAATATATTGATCATTTTGTTGATTACGCTTAAAATCAATTGAAACATCAGGTGTCACTAAAGAAGCGAAATGCCACGAATCAGGATACCCGGGACGAATCGTCAATTTGTTATTCAAAGCATCGGGCAAAATTCCAAACAAGCCTTGAACTATCGCACGGGAAGCAATTCCAATATCATCGGCAAAATCACGGTAACTCTCGCCGCGTGCAGCATCATAGAAACTGATTTGACCAAAATTGCCGGGACTTGCTCCAAGGTACATTCCATCTAAAATAGCGCTTTTGAATAACTTAAATGCAGCATTATTCCGCCCACTTTCCCAGTAAGCGAGCGATGTATGTATTACTTCTTCTTGTGCCACATTGTTAACAGACCATTCATAGGGCATCCAATTTGATGTCGCAATCGTTGTCCAGCCTTCATCTTTCAATCCTACTGCACGAACAGGAATATGCGGAATTTGAGTGTCAAGATAACGGATAGCTTGATAAAACTGAAAAGCGCTTCCGGCCTTTGAATCAATTGCATGATAAATAGTCCAGGCAGCTGCGTCAGGATGAAGCAATTTGTGCCTCATTATATCCTTGTATTCAGCCCACCATCCTTTGCGGTTCATCCAAAGCTGAGACGATAAGGCATTGGCAATTTTATCCGCTTCTTGTTGGTATGGGGCAGGATCTTCTCCCATTTTTTGTGCAATTTCGGAAGCTAATCTATTTGCTCGATAATTGTATGCAGTGGAATGAGTAACGCCTCCGCCATTATATTGTAGTCCATCACTCGCCCAAATGGCAGCATAAGCATCGTATAGACCTTTATTTTCAGGATCGAAATTTCGTTTTTCCCAAGCTAAACTTAATTTTAACACCGGCCACATTTTTCTTACATAAGCCCAATCGCCTGTCCAGTTGAAATGCCAAAGCAATTCGTCGGTATAACAAAGGTTCATATCGTAGTGGCTCATTTCATGGTTGTTATTCGGATTCCGACAAATATATCCGTTACTGTAAATCGGTGTTCCCCATTTTTCTATACCACGTGACAAATGCATGACGGTATCCAAAGCGGGAGAAGGAAGCGAGACAGGCACATTCGCGACTTGTGAGGCTGCATACGAATTGAAATGAATGCGTGCTCGATCATGCCAACCCAAGACATCGCCGGCATAAGGACCTCTCCAACCGGGAAGAGGCATTCGCCAGCCAACAGCTCCATGTAAATAAGCTGTTTTTCCCCAAATGGCATCTGCAGCAACTGCCAGCGTTCCTCCTAACGTATTGATAAACGAATCTGGCGTAGAAATACAAATGCGAGATGCTAATTGTTGGCGTGCTTTCTCTGCAGCAGTAAATAATTGTTTTAACGCTTTATAATTGTACAAAACAGGCTGTTCTTCATTTTTTTGAATTAAAAAATAATAACTTGTATTGTTCTGAATTGCAATTTTAGACAATAAAATTGAGTCCTTTAAAATGATTTGGTTTCGCCAGAGCGATATTGGATTGGCTTCAGGCATAAATGCTCCGATTCTCAATCTGGTTGTTGTTGGAAAAAGTCCATATAGCGAGGTTTTATTTCCTTTCTTTGTCGGTGGCAATTGTAATTGAAAACTATTCAGTTGGATGGAAAAGTGATTGTCCAAGCAATTCGCAGCCTTTAAATCAAATGCGTCAGGAGGATCAACCCCCAAATCGCCATCACGCAAAAACCGTCTATTGGAAGCACCCCCGAAAACAGTCAGTAACCTGATATTCTTAGGAGTTCCATTAAACTCAGCTTTAAGTATCATCCCGTCTTTATCGGGTAATGGTAATACGATGATAGTTAATTCGCCTTTCCCAAGTAATGAATCACGAATGTGATAGATTCGAGATCCAGCGCGGTACCGGGCTTCAATAAACTGCACATCATTCAGCCATTTTGCATCATTACCCTTCCATAAACCAAAGTGCAGGTTGCCTCCCATATTTGGCAAATAAAATCCAAATTCAGGCACATCGCTCGTTTCGATGCGGAAGTCTGTATGCAATCGACTGTATAAAGCTCTATTGAATTTATTTTCCCCATTTACTATTACAAAATCATTTCCATCAGGATGATAACGCAACGTTCGCTTTTGGTTATGCCAATAGCCATTATCAGCAAACGATATGTCCGAGATGATTAGCAAACAAAAAATGAATATTGTCTTCATCCTATTATGTTTATTGAACTACTGTAAATTAGAGTCTGTTCACAGTCAAAATTTCTTGTTAATCACAGGAATCAATTTGACAGGGCCTAATAATCCTGAAGGAACCGGCTTCCACGAAGCATAAGATTCATTTTTATAATGCAAATCTACCATATTGATTTCTTTGAAAATACGCCATTTCACACCACGACGATCATAATCGGCAATACGGTTAGCCGGCAAATTAGTCACTTCAACTTGTAAGGTATTCTGGCCTGCATGAAGAAATTTTCCAACGTTGATTTGATAAGGTACAGCCCAAAGCGTAGCTACTTCTTTTCCATTAATACGTAAGCGAGCACTTTCGCGAACATCACCTAAATCGAGAATCCAATCATCAGCCTTTATTTTTGGCAAATTAAAACGAACGGTGTATTGCGCAATTCCCATATTGATTTTTGCATTCGGATCTTTTAAGTTCGTCCATGACCCCAAGTGGTTAATATTAAAATTGCCTTTTATTGCAGGTTCGCTCTGAATGAATAGCATGGA
>DAIDKM010000135.1 GCA_027450045.1 Paludibacter sp.
CTCAATTTTTATGATTTAACCATGCGAATTACGGCCACCTACATCAATCTGTATCATGTTTGTAAACGGGAACTTTGGTTGCATGCTAATGAAATACGTTTTGAACATACCTCTGATGTTGTTTATGAAGGTAAGTTGATCCACGAAGAATCGTATCCGCAACGTCCCGAACGATACGAGGAACTGGAAATCGACGGTATTAAACTCGACTTCTACGACGCACGCAACAAGGTGATTCACGAGATCAAGAAATCGGACAAAGTGGAAGAGGCGCACGAATGGCAGTTGAAGTATTACATCCACGTGCTGGAACGAAACGGTGTGGAAGGAGTGACCGGCATTCTGGAATACCCTACCCTACGGCAAACCACGAAAGTGGAACTGACCGACGCAGACAGGAAAAAGATTGCCGAGATTGAAACAGCGATTGAAAAACTGCTGGCAAGCGATGTGTGTCCGCCCTGCATCGAATCGAAAATATGCAAACAATGCAGCTATTATGAGTTTTGCTACGTGGAGGAGTGAAATTAAAGACAGAATTACAGAATTTACAGATAGTATATGCAATCAAAATTTGTGCATTCTGTTATCCTGTCAGAAATATAAAAAAACTGCTTTCTCAGCCATCGTACTGAAAAAGTGGAACTCAACGACCATGACAGGGCGAAGTTGAAAGCGGTGAAAGTGTGACATTAAACACAGAATTACAGAATTTACAGATAGTATATGCAATCAAAATTTGTGCATTCTGGTATTCTGTCAAACAATATATTAATAATCACAAAATAATAGATGCTATGGAATTTAATGATGGTAGTAAACAAATTATTGCATGTGCATATAAGGTATTTAACACATTAGGCAATGGTTATTTGGAAAAAGTTTACGAAAATGCTCTCAAAATAGAGTTAACCAAACAAGGGTATGAAGTTGAACAACAATTCCCAATACCTGTCTTTTACGAAGGAGAATTGGTAGGGGATTTCTTTGCCGATTTACTCGTAAATAACAAACTTATCATTGAATTGAAAGCGGTAGAAAATCTTCATTCCAAACACGAAGCACAACTTGTTAACTATCTCACTGCAACTGGAATCGAGGTTGGGTTACTCATTAATTTTGGGAGTTCGGTTGAAGTAAAAAGAAAATATCGAAATTACAAACCTTCAATTTAACATCAACTTATAAATGGAACCTTCCATTGAGCCAATAGGCTTAATATCTGTAAATTCTGTTATTCTGTCAGAAATATGAAAAAGACTTATTATCTGTTTAATCCCGGGCATTTGGAGCGTAAAGACAACACGTTGAAATTTACGCCTGTTGAAGAAGACGGCAACGGCATCGACCAAGATGGACAACCACGATATTTGCCGGTGGAAAACATAAGCGATTTGTATGTATTTGGTTCGTTGACAGCTAAAAGTTCATTGTACAACTTTCTGGGACAAAACGATATTGCGGTACACTTCTTCGACTACTACGAAAACTATACAGGATCGTTTATGCCAAAAGATTTTTTGTTGTCGGGACGAATGTTATTGGCACAAACGGGACATTATCAGGATAAGAAGAAACGCATCGTTATTGCCCGGAAGTTTATTGAAGGAGCGGCATTCAACATGGTGAAAAACCTCAAGTATTATGACAAACGTGGTCGAGATATGGAACCGTTGGTGACTACAATTGAAGGATATTCAGCATCGATACCAGCCACCACAGCGGTTGACGAACTGATGGGATTGGAAGGAAATATCCGGCAGGTGTATTACGACGCTTTCGAGTTGATCATCAATGACTTTTCGATGGGAAACCGCACGAAACAACCGCCAAGCAACGAGGTGAACGCGTTGATATCATTCGGAAACATGATGTGCTACAGCCAATGCCTACGCGCCATTCATCAAACACAGCTCAACCCGACAATCAGTTATCTGCATACACCTGGAGAACGTCGTTATTCGTTGGCGCTCGATGTGGCAGAAATATTTAAACCCATATTGGTGGACAGGGTGATATTTAAAGTGTTGAACAAAAAAGAGATTCAAGAAAAACATTTCGATAAAAAGCTGAACAAATGCCTGCTGAATGAATCAGGGAAAAAGATTTATGTAAAAGCATTTGAAGAGCGGCTGAGCGAAACCATCAAACATCGCTCGCTGAACCGTGAAGTAAGTTACAAGCAATTGATGAAATTAGAGTGTTACAAACTCAGCAAACATTTGCTTGGCATGGAAGAATACAAACCATTTAAGATGTGGTGGTAGGAGTAATTGAATAACTGAGTAATCAGTCATTTACTGATAATATCAACTTATGGAAGATTTTGAATTTAGGGATCTACTTAAAAACAGGACGAAAAATTTAGCATTGAGATACATTCGGTTATATCAGGCTTTACCTAAGAACACGGAAAGTCAGGTAATCGGAAAACAATTATTGTGTTCAGGAACATCGATTGCAGCCAATTATCGAGCTGCTTGAAGAGGCCGATCGAATGCAGAGTTTCACAGTAAACTA
>DAIDKM010000136.1:0-2110 GCA_027450045.1 Paludibacter sp.
TTTGCCCTCATCCTATCAAATCGTGTACGGAGGTTCTTACGAACAACAACAAAAGTCTTTTGCCGAACTGCTGAAGATTCTTATTCTTGGAGGATTGTTGGTTTTCACCGTGGTACTTTTTATGTTCAAAAGTTTGAAGCTCTCGCTCACCGTTTTATTCATCAGCATCTTGGGGATTTCGGGTAGCGTAGTTGCATTATTGCTTACCAAAACTCCATTGAACGTGGGCAGTTACACCGGACTAATTATGATTATCGGTATTATCGGGGAAAACTCCATTTTTACCATTCAACAATTCTTATCGGAGTTGAAACATACCGACACAAGCAATGCATTGGTCAAAGCGTTGTCCGTACGATTACGACCGAACCTGATGACGGCCTTAGGAGCTATTGCCGCACTATTCCCGTTGGCTTTAGGTATCGGCACCGGTGCACAAATGCACCAGCCATTAGCGATTGCCGTTATTGGAGGATTTATCATTGCTCTCCCTCTGCTATTGATCGTATTGCCAAGTATTTTGAAGATTATCATCAAAAAACATCCTGAAGTGATGCCTACTAAAGCAGAAGAAGCCGAAGACTAAAGGAATCAATAAGACGCAAAACAAGCGAATAAAAGAAAGAGTTTGTTCTTCTCCCACTGATTTCACTAACGACATGAGGTATGCCATGAAAGCGACCTTCCGTGTAGTTCGTAAAATCGGTGGGATTTTTATTTATTGGAATAGGAAAGGGACTATTCGTCGGAGAAATTGACTAACATACGGCGATAAACATTGAATATGGCAGCTTTAGAGACAAATCCGACATATTTCCCGTTGTCAACAACCGGAAGATTCCATGCACCTGTTTTTTCAAAGGTTTTCATCACTGCATCCATTGAATCATTAACAGAAAGTAAGGCCGGAGGAGAAATCATCAGTTCACGCATACTAAAACGCTGGTATAAATCGGCGCGAAACATGATGTTGCGCACTTCATCCAACGTAATAATGCCCAATAATCGCTCATTAGCATCGACAACAGGGAATATATTGCGACTCGATTTAGAAATGGTATTCACCAAATCGCCCAGCATATCGTCTGGGTGCACCACATCAAGATCTGTTTCGATGACATGCTGCATTTTCATGAAACCCAACACAGCGCGATCCTTATTGTGGGTCATCAACTCGCCTGTTTTAGCCAACCGCATGGCATAAATGCTGTGCGTTTCGAAAACATTCATCGTCAGATAGGCCACCGTCGATGTGATCATCAGCGTCATGAAGAGTTCATATCCTCCTGTCACCTCAGCAATTAAAAAGATAGCTGTCAACGGTGCATACATGACGCCTGACATCACCCCTGCCATTCCGGCAAAGGCAAAATTCTTCAACGGGAGATCAAACCCAAGAAAGAAATTCATGGCATAAGCCAAAACATATCCGGTGAGACCTCCCACAAACAAACTGGGAGCGAAAAGGCCTCCTACGCCACCGCCACCGTTGGTAGCAGCCGTTGCAATGACTTTAAACAAAACGATACAAGCAAGATAAATGATCACTGCCAAGCCATCCACACGGAAATTATAGAAAAGACTCCGGTTAAATAACGAATCGGCGCTTCCACCTGACAGTAAAGCGCTGATGGTAGAATAACCTTCACCATAAAGAGGAGGAAAAAGAAAGATCAAAGCGCTTAAAATTACGCCACCAACAAGCAACTTGTTACGCGTAAGCTTCAATTTGGCGAACATCTCCTCCATTCGGTTTGTCATGCGTGTAAAATAGAGAGACACAAAACCGCACACAATGCCTAAAACGATTAGATAAGGAATACGCTTAACCGTGAAAGGCGCAAAATGGGTAAACTGAAACATGAAATGATCGCCGGAAAGCAAATACGTCAGCGATGCAGCCGTAACCGAAGAGATAAGCAACGGAATGACAGAAGCCATCGTCATGTCAAGCATCAACACTTCGAGCGTGAACAAAACACCGGTGATAGGCGCTTTGAAAATACCGCTGATAGCGCCAGCAGCACCGCAACCCACCATCAACATGAGCGTTTTTTGGCTCATCTTGAAATATTTCCCCAGATTTGAACCAATTGCCGATCCGGTAAGC
>DAIDKM010000136.1:2120-2374 GCA_027450045.1 Paludibacter sp.
CTTCCGCTCCGACCGAACCGCCAAAACCAATCGTGATGGCGCCGCCCACTATCGAACTCCAGGTGTTATGCAATTTGATAATTGCCTTTCGTTGGGAAATAGCATACAAAATACGAGTCACACCATGACTAATATCGTCACGCACAACCCGTCGAACAAACCAACCAGCCAAAGCAACACCTATAATCGGCAAAACAAGATACCAGTAATTGGCTTTGTCGAGTGAAAAATGCTCGGTGAGCAAGGTTTCAATG
>DAIDKM010000137.1:0-659 GCA_027450045.1 Paludibacter sp.
CGAGACATACAGTCGTTATAAGGATATTTTATCGGACAGCAACTTGAGTAAAAAGGATATCGCTCGTTTATATATCATGGATTCCACCACCATAACCTTGTTTAAGGAGATTCTTAAAGGAGTTGGCAGAAAACCTGAAAACGGCAAGAAAAAAGGTGGAATAAAGGCACATACAATCATTGATGCACAGGATAATATGCCTTGTTTTATTAAATACACGGAAGCTGCAAAGCATGATCATGTACTTTTAAAAGATGTTGTTCTGACCGAAAACTCATTTATTTGCTTCGATAAAGGATATGTTGATTACGAACAATACGAGGTATTTACCAGCAAAAAGATATGGTATGTAACCCGTTTGAAAGACAATGCGCTATACAAAGCCAACCAAGAGTTCGATATTCCGGATGATGCCCATGCAGGTGTCCTCAAAGATGAAGAAATTGAACTTGCGTATGGCAAAAACAAAGAATTAAGGCACAAGGCCAGACGAATTGCATTTTGGGATGATGAAAACGGACGTGTATTTGAGTTTATAACCAATAATTTTGATTTGGAGGCAGAGGAAATAGCCATGATTTATAAAAAGAGATGGCAGATTGAACTTTTGTTCAAGCAATTGAAACAGAATTTCCCTTTGAAGTACTTCCTGGGGGATA
>DAIDKM010000137.1:669-2353 GCA_027450045.1 Paludibacter sp.
AAGATACAAATTTTATCGGACAGCCGATATTCGGGCAGTTATTAAGTTTTTTGGATAAAGGACACCTAAAACGTGTTTCTAAGGAGTTAGAAGCAGATAAATACGTAAAGAAATTTACAAGTTATAAACATGTAGTAGTGATGCTTTTTGCCGTATTTGAAGGCTATCATTCCATACGCGATACTGTATTAGGATTATTATCCCATGCAAGCAAGCTACAACATTTGGGTTTAGATTATATTGTTCGTCGTTCCACTTTATCCGATGCCAATGCTCGACGCCCACATGAACTGTTCGCCAAAGTATATTACGAGACATACAGTCGTTATAAGGATATTTTATCGGACAGCAACTTGAGTAAAAAGAGATGGCAGATTGAACTTTTGTTCAAGCAATTGAAACAGAATTTCCCTTTGAAGTACTTCCTGGGGGATAATGAGAACGCAATAATTATTCAAATTTGGGCTGCAATGATAGCAAACCTGCTTTTGACCATACTCAGAAGCAAAATCAAAAAGAAATGGGCATTCTCAAACATGATGTCAATCGTAAAACACCAGCTTATGAGTTACATAGACGAGTATTCATTCTTTGAAGATCCGGAAAAATCGTGGCGAAAAGTAATTGCTGAAGAAAAAGAACGTGAACGAATGCGATATCAAGACCCACAGATGACTCTTAGATTCACATGAGGGGGCTTGCTTTTGAAAAATAAACAAAAAACAGGACTATAAAGCCCTGTTCATTAGATAAAAAATAAATTCCCGCTTTTAGCGGACAACAATGATAGTTAATTAATAATCCACTGGGATGCTTCGCGCTGTTACCCTGTGGATTTTTTTATTCATATTCCTCACCAAATCTTCACTGCTCCGTTTTCAAAAATAATACACATAACCAATACCGGCAAT
Organism: Paludibacter sp.; assembly: GCA_027450045.1. Lineage (GTDB taxonomy): Bacteria > Bacteroidota > Bacteroidia > Bacteroidales > Paludibacteraceae > Microbacter. The sequence goes on from DAIDKM010000137.1 coordinate 1,581, forward strand.
TCAGAAATACGAACAAAGTGAATACTTGCTGAAGATTGATTTTAAGAGTACTGTTTTTATTTTTTAAACAAATTGAGTATATTTGCAAACGTTTTACATTTTTATAATAAATAAATTTTATATAAATAATTAAATATCAATCAGTTATGTTGAAAAATCATCCAAAGGGATTATTAGTGGCATTCTTCACCAACATGGGCGAACGATTCGGGTTCTATACCATGATGGCGATTCTTGTGCTATTCTTACAGGTTAAATACGGACTGACCGAACAGGCAGCCGGTGAATACTACAGTTGGTTTTATTTTGCCATTTACGCACTGGCGCTGGTAGGCGGTATGCTGGCCGACTGGTCGAAAAAGTACAAAACAGTGATTTTATGGGGTCAGATTATCATGTTCAGCGGCTATGTACTGATAGCACTTCCGGGTATGTCGTTAGCCGGAACTATGGCAGCATTGTTGATTATTTCGCTCGGAAACGGATTCTTCAAAGGAAATCTCCAGGCAGTAGTAGGTCAGCTTTACGACGACGAGAGGTACTCGAAATTCCGCGATGCTGCTTTCATGATTTTCTACATGGGTATCAATATCGGTGCTTTCTTTGCTCCGTTTGTAGCTACCGGTATCCGCAACTGGTGGCTCGAAAGTCACGGTTTCAATCACGATGGAAGCATCCCCGCACTGGCTCACCGGATGATTGACGGCAGCCTCGCCGACACTTCTCAACTTCAGGAATTAGCCAACAAGGCTGTAATAAGCGGCCAGCCGGTG
>DAIDKM010000138.1 GCA_027450045.1 Paludibacter sp.
TTGAAATGTTGGAGAGGTGGCGGAATTGGTAGACGCGCTACTTTGAGGGGGTAGTGGGGGCAACCTCGTGTGAGTTCGAGTCTCATCCTGGGTACTATAAAAACAGGTTCAGCAATCCAAATCGATGTTGAACCTGTTTTTTTGTTTCACACGTGGAAGTGCCATTTCAAATAGCACCTCTACTGAGCCTCAAGATAGGCTAACACAATTGACAATCCAAATGCTTCCCATTCTCCGATAAATTAGACTTTATACCAATTAGAGTATAACTTACTGATTGCCAAATACCATTATTTTTCAATGCTGCTTAATCGACGTAAAGTCTACTAACTCGAGGAGTTTAATGTGCATAACTCCCAATGCAATTGAAGGAACATTAAACCGTCAGATTACCAATCCGTTGAACAAAAAAGATTTTTTTGTATCGACAAGCGTACATAAATCAAGATAACCTATTGACAAGCGTAATGTGAGTGAATAAGGTGAAAAGAGATTGCCAAAAACATTCAACACTCGGCGTCACAACAAGGAAAGGTTTCAACTTCCAACTAAGTACAAACTGTTTTTATTTCCAGTCCAAGTCTCTGCTTCGCTCAAACTTGAACTAACAAACAGTGACAGTTGCGCCAGCAAAAGTTGTTTCGCGTATTGTTTAGTGATAACCTCACTCAGAGAGACTATCACTTGTACGTATATAGAAGGTATCTCTTGCAGCCATCACGACATACTCACGGGGTGACTGCGAGTCACCACGTGAGTTATATGTTGAGCAAACTTATAATCGTTTCAAAGGTCAACATTTTATTTTTAACTTCCAACTATTTTCTGCTCTTTTTTGCAAGAACCCTTTAACAAACACAATGTAGGAAGGAAAGAGATGGCTTGTCTTTGTGGTTTCTAAAAAACCAAACAATCTCATTTTGTTTTTTCGTAAAAAAGATGTATATTTGCACCATCAATAGTCGTTAGAATTTCACGTTGTGGCATATCCTGTTTGCCAATTTTGGGTGGTTGACATTCGGCTGTTTGTTCTTTCAAATCACGCTGCTTTCTCTTTGATCCTTCGTGGTAGCTCCGAGGTAACTCCGACATAGCTCCGAGGAAGCTCCGACTTTTCTCCCACAAAACTCTCATTTTCTCCCGTCGCACCTTCAGTGTACCTATAGTGTAACCATAGTGTAGTTATAGTGTAGCTATAGGCTACCTTCGGTAAAACTGTACGGAACTCATTATGCAATTTTGATGAAAAATGTTCTATCTTTGCATAGTCTGTTGGTTGAACTTTAGTCTTGAAAAGCATTCGCTTAAATCCATCAGCAACGCATCAAACATAAAAGCACTCTTAAAATCTCACTTCTATAAACAGTCACCTATGGCACGAATCAATTCATTCTCTTTTGGCAAAGTCTCCGGTAAATTCGGAAACGCAGTGGCGGTTGTCATGAAGGATGGAAGTAACATCCTCAAAACATATACTACCCCCTCCAATCCCAATACCGAAAAGCAACAGGCACAGCGGCTTAAATTCGGACTTATCAACAAAGAGATCAGTTATATGCGCGAATTATTCAAAATCACCTTTGGCTCCACAGGAGGTGTCAACAAGGTTATTTCATCTGCCATGCGCAATGCCATTGTCGGCACGTTCCCCGATTTCTCATTCGACTACACACAGTTAACGCTTGCCACAGGTTCCGTACAACCAATTAATCAGATAAACGGACAACTCTCTGAACAGGCATCTGTAAAATTGACATGGAGTACCTCCGTGTTCATTGGCATATCTCCATTGGATACAGTAAACATCGCATTAGCCAACCCTGTAAAGCGACTTGCCGTTTTAGAAAAAGGGATAGCAACACGTGGTGATGGTCAATGTGAGGTGCCACTGCCTGAAGAATGGGAAGGAGATGAGATTCATTGTTGGGTTTACCTGACAGCCGAAAACAACAAGCGAACATCAAATAGTCAGTATATAAGCCTGATATAATGTGTTTAGGAAGACTAAGTATCATCACCGTTTCCCTTACCGAATTTAAAACAGACCACCTGTTTGTTGTACCAATACCCTGAATCAAAACTAGGGTAAAAAAGCCATGAATACGCTTGAAAAATAAAATAAAATAGTGACCTTTGAAGCGTGATAAGTAGTAGAAAATAAATAGTGTCGTAAACCTGATAGTTGAAATCGGTAAAGTCCCTCATAAACAACGAATCCATTTCCCTTCTCCCAAAATTCAAATTCCTTTTTCCTTCTCCATTTGGAGAAGGTGGCCGAAGGACGAAAGAGGTCGGAGAAGGTGCCCGAAGGACGAAAGAGGTCGAGAAGGTGCCC
>DAIDKM010000139.1 GCA_027450045.1 Paludibacter sp.
CACCTGACGTTCCGATCAACTTTTATGGCACGGGATATTATCAATTTGGACACGATGCCAAAAATAAAGAATTGAGCGCGTATTTATTGGCCGGCAAAGTGAAAGGACAAATCAATCAGGCTCTGGCTCTGACCATGGGTGAGGATTATTACTCGGGATCGGGCAGCACGTTGGCATCCAATAAAGACAACACGTTTAATAAATTGTACGGAGCCAATCATTGTTTCAACGGTTCGATGGAATACTGGGCTACGCCGCCAGTGCAAGGATTGTCCGATACCTATTTTGAAATAGAAGGGAAACCGGTTGCCAACTTCACATTTGATGCAACTTTTCACAAATTTGATTTGGCGAAACTCCCGAAGAAAGGCAATAAAGATCTGGGATCAGAGCTTGATGTCACCATGACATATACACTCTCGCCACAAGTTTCGTTGCAAGGCGGCTACAGCACTTATTTCATCACCAATGCAGTTGATCTTGCAAAAAACACCACTACTAACAGCCGTACTCCTCAGTGGGCGTTTGTGATGATTAGTTTCAAACCAACCTTTCTGGCTTCAAAATAGTTGATGCGTAAACAAGAAAACAATATGCCACACTACCGACTACTGACTACCAACTACTATCTACTGAATTACAAAGACTATTCACTCTCCACTAAATCATTCAATTATGAAAACTTCTTTCATTAAAAAATCCCTGATTTTTATCGTCGCTTTGATGGTAGCCGGTTTTATGAACGCTCAAAAAGTAAGAGTAGCCGCCGCGGCCAACCTTCATTACGCGTTGGAACAAATTAAAAAGCAATATGAACATGAACATCCCAACACCACGGTGGAGATCACCTATGGAGCATCAGGAACCTTGATTCAACAAATTCTCAATGGAGCGCCCTTTGATTTCTTCATGGCTGCCGATAAGGATTTTCCCCTTAAATTACAGGCAAAAGGAGCAACTACAGGCCCCATCCGTACCTATGCGTTTGGAAGATTGGTAATGTGGAGCAGTGAAACCAATCTGTCGAAAGGATTGAATTCAGTTCTCTTACCCACGGTGAAAAGGATTGCAATCGCCAATCCGATAGGTGCGCCTTATGGGGAAGCTGCCGTTGCTGTATTAAGGAAATATGGGTTGTATGATAACGTGGCAAATAAAATCGTTTGGGGTGAGAATATCTCGCAAACTGCTCAATTTGCTTTCTCGGGCAATGCCGAAATAGGGTTTATTGCTTTATCATTGGCTTTGGCGCCCCAAATGAAAGGCAAAGGAAAATATTATGTCATTCCTGCTTCAATGAGCGCTCCCATCGAACAATCGTGTGTGCTTGTCAAAGGATGGGAACGAAATGGAGAAGCCGCGCGCTTTATGCAATACGTTTTGAGTGCAAAATGCAATGCTATTTGGGAAGAGTACGGATACACGAAATAAATGGACAATTGACAGTTGACAGTTGACAAATCTCAGGACGATACATAAAGCGTGTAAAAGTGTAAGGGTGTAAAAGTATAAACGTGTAAGGTGTAAAGTGTTAAGTGTAGAGAGTCGGTAAACAAATTTCAGGACGATAAATTGTCAACTATCAATTGTTTTCGTCAACTATCAACTGTCAATTGTCAACTATCAACTGTCAATTGTCAATTGTTTTCGTCAATTGTCAATTTATGAAGTTCATTAACCATTATCCATTAATCATTAACCATTAACCACTTATGTCTTCTGAATTCATCGAAACCCTTTTGGTGACCGGCAAGTTAGCTGTTGCAACGACAATCCTGTTGTTCATCATCGGTTTACCCGTTTCATATATGCTTGCCTTTGCCCGTTTCCGGCTAAAGACTCTATTGGAAGCACTTATCAGTATGCCTATGGTGCTTCCTCCCACCGTGATCGGGTATTATCTTTTGGTGGCGTTTAGTCCTCAAAATGGTTTCGGAAAGTTATTGGAGCATTATTTCGATGTACGTCTGGCTTTTACCTTCGAAGGCATCTTAATTGCCAGTGTTGTTTTTGGTCTTCCGTTTATGATTCAACCTTTGCAAAACGGCTTAATGTCGTTACCCGAAAGTTTACGCGAGGTTTCGTACACTTTAGGCAAATCGAAAACAACAACTTTCTTCAGGGTACTTTTGCCCAATATCAAACCCTC
>DAIDKM010000140.1 GCA_027450045.1 Paludibacter sp.
CAATTCTGCATGTTGTCCCCGCGGAACAATCAGCGTTGTCAAACGAGATGTTTCTCCCATTTGAATATAGCTTGCAAGCGAATATGAAATGATTCCGATAACCAAAACTGCAGCAGCGTAATATAGGAAACGGCGCAAAGGAATTCCTTTTATTGAGGCATTCGTTTTATGTTGACCTTCCGTCTCCATATTGTCGGCAAACATGGAAGCAATGGCAAAGTTATTTTTCAACGATGAGAAATATCTTTTGTGAACGTTATTTTGATTTACCCATTCTTCAATGGTTTTTATTTCATCAGATGATGCCGTATGATTCAAAAATCGAGCAATCAACGGATCAATTCTTTCTTTTTCGGTGGGATCAATATTCATATGAATTTGTTTATTTTTTTCATTAAGGGCATATGGAACTCGCTTACACATTCATCGTCATTGGCGAATCGTTTATACATGCTCGTTTCATACGTAAATAATTTCTAAGTTTCGAGCCAAAAAGAGGCTTATTTGTGTTAATATCAATAGTTTGACAATTATAAGGCAAAAGAAAAGAGAGCACTTGTCTGAAGGCAAATGCGACCATTGGCTTGTGAAATGTTGAACAGCTAAGGGGTATAAAATTTCATACACGTGTTCGAGTCACTCTCTTGGGTGCTTAGCTGTTGTGGTCAGTTTCATACTCGGCTTCAATGTTGTTGGCAAACAACGGGCGTCAGAAAAAATCGACCTTTTATTTTATGTGTGCTATCCTGCTTTGTCCACAACAGGCAATTCTTTTAATTCAACGGCATAACCCAATTTGCTTAGTTCGCTTTTCAGATAAGCCTTTCGTTTGGCCTCAGTTCTACTTATCAGATAGTCGGCTCCGAGTTCTTTGTACTCACTCTTATCATTCAGGATATGATAGACAGACTTCAGGATCGAATGTCCTACTGCTATTAAGGCTCTTTTTTTGCCTCGTCGTGCTGCCAGTTTGTGGTATCTTGCGTGATAAAAGGTGTTTTTAGTCCTTGTTGCCGCCCAGGCTATTTCTGTCAGTACGGCTTTTACCTGCTTGTTTCCCTGGGTGGTTCTTGAACTTTTTTTTTACCGGCGCTCTCGTTGTTACCCGGTGCCATGCCTGCCCATGATGCCAAATGTTTCTCTGTCGGAAAAACGCTCATGTCCAAACCAATCTCTGCTACAAGGTCTTCAACACTTTTTGAGCTGATGCCCGGAACTTTCTTGAGCAGTTCCAATGCATTTTCGTAAGGAGATAAAACCTCTTTTATCCGTTTGTTCAGACTCTCAATGGTGCGTTCGGTATCTGCTATTTCCTGACGGATAATGCCAAGCATGTACACATGGTGTTCCGTTACAAATCCCTGACAGGCTTCGTAAAGCTCCTCCCTGGTGGCGTCCAGCTTTTTGTGGTAAACTTCCTCTATATCCTGCATGGTTACCTCCATGCCATCGCAGAGTTTGTTTATCAGCTTGCTGCCTACCGCGCCATTTGTGGAACTTAGCACACTTGACAATTTGATATTGGCATCCTCCAATACCCGGATAATCCGGTTCTTGTTCGAGGCATTGCTTTGTATCAAGGTGGTTCGATAGCGCGTCAAGTCACGCAACTCCCGTTGCTCTTTTGCCGGTATGTAACTTGGCCTTAGAAGTCCTGCCAACAATAGCTTGCAAAGCCATGCGCTGTCCGCCTTATCCGTCTTATGACCCGGTACGTATTTCACATGAGCTGCATTCACGATCCAAACGATGAGTCCTGCAGGTTCCAATACATTGTAAACAGGCTTCCAGAATACGCCTGTACTTTCCATCACCACATGGGTAATCCCACGTTCCAATAACCAATCTCTCAATTCTTTCAAAGAACTCGTCACGGTGCCAAACTGGCGCGTTTGTTTCCTTATCCCTTCCCCGTCGATAGTAGCTACTACTACCTGCTTGTGTACGTCAAGTCCGCATCCCCGGGATACCACTTGCTTAAATGATACTTCAGATGTTTCCATTGTTGTCTTGCTTTTTTGTTATGCGGCTTATGCCGCTTCAAAAATACAAAACTTCAAAGTATTACATACCTTCCTGATTGCTCCCTTTTTTCATCCTCTTGGGCGTCAATTTGTTGTCATGGGGGTTTCATACGATAAT
>DAIDKM010000141.1 GCA_027450045.1 Paludibacter sp.
TGAATTTAGTGTTTCACATTCCTGACATTTATAATTCTCCAGTGCTTCTACGAAAAAGCACTCGAATCCAACTTCTTTAATTCTCTCTAAATCTTTCCACAGTTCAACTCGATGAGGCATTATTGATTGAAAATCTTTCAGTTCTTTACATGGATACTCTTTGCATTCGGAACAGAAATCAATTCCTTTTTCTGTAGTGCATTTCAACATAAAGCACTTATTGCAATTCGCATTTCTTTTCTTAGAACGACAACCTTCACATCGAGTTTCTTCAATTGTCAGATTAAGAAATTCAGCCTGTCTTTTAAGTCTTTCAGGGTCTTCATTACTCGCAATAAAAATCGCACATGAAGGACAAAAAAGTCCGCATGCAGCAACAAGTGCTTTTTCTGGTTGATGTTTTACTGTCATTAATGTGTTTTCTCTTATATGCTTCCGACTAACGTCAGATCTAAATAGCTAAATATTAGGTTATCGCAAATCCGAGCTGTTCGGGTTGCAGTTCAAATTTAGCGATTTGCTTTTTGATCCTTTTAACCAATCCAAGTTTTCTTTTTTCATCAAGGAATAAATATTGGGTTGGTGATTCATATGGCATTTCTTTAACCAACATATTCCAGATGATTACGGCAAGTTTTCTTGCGGTTGCATTAATCGCTGTTGTCCTCCCTTTTTTATAGCATATTCTTTTAAAGAAGTCGGACAGGTGTCCTTCTTTTAAATTACCAATGGCATTTGCTGCATTTCGTAATGCTATTTTTAACCTACTACTTCCTTTTGGAATATGATGGTTCAATACCTTGCCCCCACTTATTTTGTTATTGGGAGCAAGGCGTAACCATGCTGTAAATTGTTTGGATGTTTCAAATTTTTTTATTCCCTCTAATCCAATCTCACTGATTATAGACATAATAGTAGCATCATTAACACCTTCGATGGCCATTAGGTCAATCCCCTCAAAATATTGATAGGCCATCTGGTTCATATCGGTTCCCCGAAGCGTATTTTTGTTTTTTCTTTTATGTGTTTTTTGGGTTGCCACATGCTGTTTTTTATTGTCATCTTTATCAATGATGTTGGTGAGCAATTCTTTAATTTGTGTATCGACTTCATTAAGTTGCTGTTGCAGATGCAAATAGGTTTCCCATTCGTGTTTTAAGGCAAACATATAATCAGCCCGTCCGTTGAATTGAAGGGCTTTGGCTATTTCTTCTTCTGATTTGCGGCAATTATAGTGTCGGTTTTCTGCCAGCTTTTTACCGGACCTTTCTCCTGCGATGAATGCACTTATGATTTTGGTGCCCGTTTCACCAACGATATCCTTTACCACAACGTCTAACCGCAGATTCATTAATCGTAAATATTTCTGCATTTTAAGGACTGTCCTTGCTGATTGTTGTAGAATATTCTGACGATGCCTGCTGTAGGTCCTGATTATGTCGGTTGTACTATCGGGCAAAAAGCTATTCGAAAGCAATCCTAAACAATGTAATTTCTGAATCCATTGACAATCTTTGATATCGGTCTTCTTGCCTTTGATATTTTTGGTTTGCCTGCCATTGACCAAAATCACGTCAAAGCCATGGGCGACTAAAGATGAAAACAAGTTTTGCCAGTAAGTTCCAGTACTTTCCATGGCAATACTGGTCACTTTGTGTTTGGTTAACCATTGGCATAAAGCCTCATGATCTTCACTATAAACGCCGAATTCTTTTACATCTTCGGCATTTTGTCCTACAGCCACCCAATGGCTGCGACTGCCTATGTCAATTCCTGCAGCATTGGGATTGACCACTTCTAATGTCATGTTTTCACTACTCATTACATCAAGTGTTTTTAGAAATTTATATAAAAAACTCCATGGAATGTAATTTCTAATTTTGACAGTATTCCGATCGGGATTCCGTCATATGACGGATCACCATTAAACTCTAACCCAAGTCATAAAAGAATATGACTTTTTACATTCTAACCTTGATTGCGCTCGGGCTTTTAAAGCACCATTGCTAAAACCGGCCTTGTCCAGGAGTCTATCCCTGTAAAGATAATATCGTTAGCAGTAAAACTCAACTGTTTTTAAACCAGTAGGATGATTGCTGCTAACGGTTTTGAGGTATGAAACGTTTGGGTGAGCGGG
>DAIDKM010000142.1 GCA_027450045.1 Paludibacter sp.
ATGAAACGAGTCCCGTTTTTACGGGACGAGTTCCATACGACCTTTAAAAACAAATTATTCACGTATGAAAAAAACAGTCGCATTCAGTCTTTTGACAGCACTCTCATTATGTACGCTACCAACGGTTCGATGTCAGACGAATGCTTTTGCCGAAAAGCAGGTAACGGTTTACACAACCGCTCAAAACACCAACCTGAGAATAACCGATGTTGGTACATTAAAGTTTAAGAAGGAGACACAACCTCTTGAAAAAGAAGCCTGGATTTTTGTCGATCCATCCAAAAGATTTCAAACCATCATAGGAATTGGCGGAGCGCTAACGGATGCTTCCGCCGAAACGTTTGCCAAGCTTCCACAGTCGGCACAAAAAAAGTTTCTTACGGCTTATTTCGATCCTCAAAAGGGAATTGGCTACACGTTGGCACGAACAAATATCAACAGTTGTGATTTTTCAAGTGATAGTTACACGTATGTTGCCAATCATGATTCATTGCTTAAAACTTTCAGTGTTGCTCATGATGAAAAATACCGTATTCCTTTTATCAAACAAGCTATCGCGGCTGCCGGTGGTAAACTCACACTTTTTGTAAGTCCATGGAGTCCTCCGGCATGGATGAAAGATAACAACGACATGTTGCATGGAGGTAAACTCCTTCCACAATACAGGCAAGCTTGGGCTAACTATTATGTGAAATTTATCCGCGTGTACGCTGCTCAAGGGATTCCTATTTGGGGGGTAAGCGTACAAAACGAGCCGATGGCCAAGCAGATTTGGGAGTCTTGTATTTATACCGCTACCGAAGAGCGCGACTTTATCAAAAACTATCTTGGGCCAACGTTGCAAAAAAATGGTCTTGGCAGTAAAAAGATCATTGCATGGGATCATAACCGCGATCTTCTTTATCAGCGTGCCAGTGTGGTGCTGAACGACCCTCAAGCCGCTAAATATGTTTGGGGTATCGGGTATCACTGGTATGAATCGTGGGCAGATGGTGTTATGCAATTTGGCAATGAAGCTCGTGTGCATGAAGCATTTCCTAATACGCATTTGCTTTTTACCGAAGGATGTGTCGATTCTTTCAATTTTGACAAACTTAATGACTGGAGTCTGGGAGAAAAATATGGCAATTCGATGATCCATGATTTTAACGATGGAACCGTCGGTTGGACTGATTGGAATGTGCTTCTCGACGAAAAAGGAGGCCCAAACCACGTGGGTAATTACTGTTTTGCTCCTATCATTGGCGACACTGCTACAGGTAAACTTATTTTTACGAACATCTATTATTACATGGGACAGTTCTCCAAATTTGTTCGTCCGGGAGCTAAGCGGATTATCAGTTCATCAAACACCGATCGGTTAATCACGACGGCTTTTGTGAATAAAGACGGCAAACTAGCCGTTATTGTCATGAATCCAACTGATAAAGGAATAAATTACCATCTCTGGATTGCAGGGAAATCAGCGGCCACTACCAGTTTGCCGCACTCTATTTCAACCTTAATTGTTGAATAGAAGCCCCATTTATAAAACATGAGGATATGAAACGAAATCTCAGGGCTATTTTTTTTTGTGCATTGTTGGTTGCTCTATGGAAAACAGCCGGAGCACAAGACGTTCAATTGTGGCTTACGAATACTGACAAAACTGTTTTGTTTCAGAAGCAAAATGACAATTTGCATTTTAATACTCCGGATGAATCAAACAACATCCCGATGATTAATGTTGATGATCAGCATACCTTTCAGACAATCGATGGATTTGGATTTGCATTGACCGGTGGGAGTGCCATGCTTATCCAACAGATGAGTCCTGTTGCAAGAACCACCCTCTTGAAGGAATTGTTTGCTGACGACGGCAATAATATTGGAACCAGTTATTTGCGTATAAGCATTGGTTCTTCTGATTTGAATGATCATGCTTTTTCGTACGATGATGTGCCCGAAGGCCAAACGGATCCCGGATTGACTAAATTTAATCTTGGCCCCGACCGATATGATGTTATTCCGATACTGAAAGAAATTCTGGCTATTAATCCCAACATTAAAATCTTGGGATCACCATGGTCGGCGCCTGCATGGATGAAAACGAATGATGAT
>DAIDKM010000143.1 GCA_027450045.1 Paludibacter sp.
CCATCAAACTGTTCACTTCGTTTTATTCTGTCTGCATCTAAAACATATTTGCACTGGTTTAGTTTTTTTAAGTAGTGATTTTTTGCTTTCTTTTCCAAGGGTGCAGGTTGACTTAAAAAGATTTTTGCCTTTTCGATTTTTTCTTCACGCTCTGCTCTGTCTTTTATGGCTCTATTGAGACTGTATGTTGTAATTAGTTTTCTGCCTTTATATTCGGTGAGGTAATATTGTATTTTTATGGATTCGCCCGATTCATCTTCTATTTCCAAAACCTCATATTTTGTTAAATCAAGGATCTCGTCCTGTTTGCTCTGAGCTATATTTTTTAACCGTTCTCCAAATATATATTCATAGCCGGCATCTTCTATCTCGATCAAATTATCCGCATTCATCATTCCAGTATCGGCTACACAGATGATTTTATCAATTTGATATTTATTTTTAAGCCGACTTATCGCATCGGATAATGTATAGCCCTCGTATTGTCTGCCATGATATACTTCGTAGCCGACAGGCTGTTTATTCTGGTCTATCAATAATCCAAAGGTTATTATTGTTTTTCCTATCTTTCCGTCTTTGCCAAATCCTTTTTCCCTAAATCCATCCTCTTTATTACTATCGAAATAAAAGGTGGTTACATCGTAAAACACCACATCTAATTTTTGATTGAACAAATCTCTTCCTTTGTTATAGATCAGATGTTTTATGGCCTCTTGTCGATCGCACAGATGATCTAATGTCCGGTATATCTGGTGTAATTCAATTTCTGATAAGCCAAGGTAATCACTTTGATTTTTGTAGTTGGACAGTTTGCTTACCGGATCGTGAAGACGTTCGCTGATCAAAAGCGTTACGCTTTCCTTCAAGTTAAATCCCAGGTTTTTGTTCCGACTCACACCATCAAACAATGTGTCTAATGAATAGGCCTTCAGCAATTGCTTTACAACAAGCGGAAATCCATAATTGAATCGGCTTAGTTCATGGAGCATCCGATATTCTAACTCTTCCTTGGTCCCTCCGCCAAGTTCATACAAGGTTTGTCCAATTCTCTTTAAGGCTGCTGGTGAATAGTCCGAAGATTTGCCCAGGTTATATAAGGTGCGATGCCGGATCTTGCCATCCGTATCCCTGAAGCTCTGGACGATGCGTAAGTAGGTCGCATCGCCCTTCTTGTCCTGTCGTAAAAATGCCATACACCTGTGTTTTAATCGTTTGAGAATATTCGCACTAAATACAAACCTTAGATATTATTAAAATCACTGCAAATATAATATCAAAAACAGAAAATACAAAATAGTTTTCGCACTACATTTTTTGAATTTTAAAACAACATCCCTTACTGAATAAGGGTTTCAGAGGGGTATGGGTGGCTCAGGTGTCAAACCCAGGAAAAATGGCGCAACCAGTCTGTGAAGCTGGTACTGGAAGTGCCCGAAGGGAAAAGTGTGTACCTCACGAAAAATATGGAGAACCTGGTTTACGACAGGGATAAGCTCGACGGTAGCTGGGACTTTGATATGTTAGGCAAAAAAATGTTTATGCTCAACGGCAGCCTCACCGGCGATGTTGTGGTAGTGACAGATACAATAAAAACTATTAAATAATCCGCAGTCCACTGCGAATAAATTGCTTGGGTTTGACACCTCAGAAGTCTATCTTGCTGAAAACATGAGTTTTAACAAATCAGTTTTCGCACTACACCAAGTGTCTTACTGGCGAGTTGTTTTTTTATGATTACCTACGGACTCATAGGCTGGCTTTTGTTTCCATATTTTTTCTTTACAAGTACTGACTCATATTACTTCTTGGGATTAAATCCGGTATTTCTTTTATTGATAATGCTTTCATGATTTGCTTTGCACCCTCTGTTGTATTTGATCTCAAGTAATACTCCTCCTCATTTTGTGTAATAAGACTCATCTGCATTTTTATCAGATTTTTACGTATCTGATTTTCCGATTGTGGTGTGTTTTGTTTTTTCAGCTTCAACTGCAAATAATTTAATACAGTAAAACAGATGTAGCATAAAAGCAGATGTCCTAATATTCTGGCTTTAGTCCAATGAAACATTGGCCTTGTTTCCAGGAATGTTTTAAA
>DAIDKM010000144.1 GCA_027450045.1 Paludibacter sp.
GAGACCTCCATTGTGCATGAAGGTCTCGCCTGAAGAAACTCACATTACTGAGAGTTAAGTGACCGTTTCCATTCGTGAGGTGAATTACACCACTTCCACAAACACCGAGTTCGAACCATTTTTCCGGTCTGCCTTTGTCACAAAGAGATACAAGTAATCTAAATCATCCTTGTTGATGTTTGGAGCAACCAATAAAATGCTACTTTTCTCTTCACTACCGCGCGGCTTACTGGCAACCATTACCTCGCCATCTTTCAGTTTGGCTATCAACATTACGATATCGGTTGTTGCTGCATTGGGGAGGGTGAGTTTTGCATTGTAACTCACGGTTATGCCCGCTGCATCAGCTACGGCAGTTGTGATAACCACGGAAGGTAATGATCCTTGAGCAATCACCATTCTGCGGTAATCGATCATCGGAGATGTTCCCGTGTTATCAATTGCATTTCGCAAATTGGCTGCCACAAAGGCGTTGTAAGGTGATTGAGCGACCGGACGCAATGGGAACCCGTTGTCGGCAAGTCCTCCCAGCGCTTGATACGCATTCACGATCAGTTTGAAACTTGCCCGTTGGGCTTTTTGCAATTCGGTGTTTGCATCCTTTCGAGTGAACACCTTGGCGCGAACGATGTTTTGACCCTTAAATACATAGGTCGAAAAGTTCGCCATCGATTTCTTCATTTCCCCAGTCATGGGGTTTTGACTGATTGACATAGTAAAATAATTTAATTTATAAATAATAAGCTCTGTTTTTATTCATCCGAAACGACGTCTTTTCTCGTTTGAACATGACAAAGTTACGGCCTGTTTTTGTGTAAAACAAGGCTTTTGTAGCTGTTAAAATGCAGTAATATAGCTATTTGCGTACTATTGCGTTTGTTTGCGTACCGTTGCGCAAACAAGCTAATCATGTTTAAATATGTTTATGCCTCTGTACGATGAAGTTTAACTCTTATCTCTTCTTGAATAGGAGGAAACAGAAGCATTATGGCAACTCGGAAGGCTTGAGTTGGTTCGGAATGATCTTTAAACGTCGTTGCAAAAGCGTTTAAATGGCGTTTAAATGAATTCTAAACGTAATTATTAACTCAGACAATGACACCAATGAAGGTTCATTTTCAAGTAAGATATTGCTGAGGTAGGATGGATTGATATACAAACTTTGAGGATCAATGATAATACATGGACATGTATAGGTTATTGATATCTGATAATCAAATAATTGAGTGATACTGTCCTTGCAATATCAGTATGTGGTAGCAACAAGTATTTCCAAGCCTTACCACCAAATTGAGCAGTGAATTCGGAAGCGTATTTGCAATAGCGTTCTGCAGCAACTTTTTTGGCTTGTACGTCGGGATCATTTATGTTGTTTAATGCTTTTGTTTCGACCATGTAAATTGTGTCGGCAGTTTCAACGATAAAGTCCGGTTCATATTTCTTAGAGTTGTTATCCCAATAAATACGGAATTGATTTGGAGCAGGGCGAAGCCATTTTATAACAGTGGCATCGTTCTCAAGAATAAAAGCAAAATCCTGTTCAGTTTTACTGTCGAACTTGTATTCGAAATGACAGGCTTTTTCAAATCCTCTGAATACATATTTCGGGACTGAAACAGTTGGTGTGATAATGTCCCGATAATCTTTATATCCTGCGTTTACTAATGCGGAAGCACTCCAGGGCTCAATTCCTACAAATGGCAAAACCCGGGGGGCAACATAATCAGGAGTATGCAACACAAAGTGTTCTTTCATCTGTGTGTAAATCTTTTCCGCAATGGCTGATTTGAATTGAAACACGGTTTCGGAAAGTTCTTTTTCGTTTTCCAAATGCGCTTTGATTTCGGTTACTGCCTGAGTAGCCAACTGATAAAGCAATTCAGCATTATCATCGTAATCAATTTCGGGATAATCAATTAATTGTGCAACAATTAATTTGATTGGATTGCCATACGAGCCACTTGATTTTGCTTTTAGTGTTTCAACCAGTTTGTCTTTTAATCCCATGCGGATAATTTCTTGCTCCAAGGCATGATAACCGAAACTCG
>DAIDKM010000145.1 GCA_027450045.1 Paludibacter sp.
TTTTAGTGCGCCGAGCATGGCGAGTAAATTTGACGGTTCAAGTCCGTTATGGGGGTTATCAGTTGCCAACCATTAGCTCAAGGCAAGGGTGTCCATCGTGAGGAGGAATCTGAAGGAAGCCGGCGGCAAATTTCCGGTCGGAGGAACACGAACATTATCAGGCACATATTGTGGATAAGTCTGCTAAACAAGATAAAATCCTATAAACTGAGCGGAAACAGTATGTGTAAATGATGCCGACACATGGAAGGGAGGTTACTCGTCTTACCTCGGGAGGTCTCACGGACGTATGGATATGAATTAATTTTCAGAAGTACGGACAACAGTTGTCGTGAGAAGTCAGCAGAAGCCATAGTAGATAAAAGTAACGAGCTGAAAAAAAAAAAAGGATAATCAGAAGACTCACAATTTATCGAAGGGCTGAATCTTAATCAAGTGAAAGTAAATGAATGTTACCCAATGCAAGGAAGAATGCAGAAAATATCTTACGATAACTCACAAGGTAAGGATAGGACGGAAACCGAAAGCACACTTGGAGTGCAGACTTACATGGGGATAACTGAAAACAACTTCACAACCAATGAACAAGCGGATTATGGACTATTAGAAATGATTCTCTCGCCAACCAATTTGAACAAGGCTTACAAACAGGTAAAATCAAATAAAGGAAGCGGTGGGGTTGATGGAATGGGAGTAGAAGAGCTACTCGCCTATCTGATACACCACAAAGATGAATTGCTACAATCCATAATCAGGGGAAAATACAAACCCAACCCGGTTAGACGAGTAGAAATTCCCAAAGAAGGAGGGAAGAAGCGACAGCTGGGGATTCCTACAGTTGTGGATAGGGTTATACAGCAAGCGATTGCACAAATACTATCTCCCATTTATGAGCCACTTTTCTCAAACAACAGCTTTGGATTTCGTCCCAAACGGAGTGCACACGATGCTTTGAAACAATGTCAGGATTACATAACAAAGGGCTATAAATACGCTGTTGATATGGATTTGGAGAAATACTTCGATACAGTAAGCCACAGCTATCTGATAGAAGTATTATCAAGGACCATCAAGGATGGTCGTGTAATTTCATTGATTCATAGATATATGAATGCAGGAGTGATAGAGAATGGGAAGTTTTTAGAAACAAAGATAGGTGTACCACAGGGAGGTAATCTAAGTCCACTATTGAGCAATATCATGCTCAATGAGCTGGATAAGGAATTAGAGCGTCGTGGGCATAAATTTGTGAGATACGCCGATGATTGTATGATTCTATGCAAAAGTAAACGTGCTGCCCAAAGAACCCTTGACCATATTATTCCATTGATTGAAGATAAACTTCATTTGAAAGTGAATAAAGGAAAGACGGTAGTAGCCCATGTCAAAGATGTAAAATTTTTGGGATATGGTTTCTACATCAATAAGGGAAAAGGTTTACTTCGGGTACATCCCAAAAGCATTACCAAAATGAAAGAGAAGATAAAAGAGCTCACTTCTCGAAGTAATGGCTGGGGTAACGAAAGGCGAAAAGAAGCCCTTAGACAGTATATCACTGGTTGGGTTAATTACTTCAAATTAGCGAACATGAAAGAATTGCTAATCGTAATTGATGGTTGGTACCGTAGGCGACTACGCATGGTAATCTGGAAACAATGGAAGAAAATTAAAACACGTTTTCATAATCTGATGAAGTTGGGAATATCTCAATATCAAGCCATGATGTTCTCAAATACAAGAAAAGGCTATTGGCGTACTGCCAAAAGCCCAATTCTTCAAACCTCCATCGATAACGAATCGCTTCAAAAGGCAGGTTACTTATTTTTCTCAACTTATTATCGCTCTGTTCGTGTGTAAATTAAGAAACCGCCGTATACCGAACGGTACGTACGGTGGTGTGAGAGGACAGAGAGCGAACTAATCGCTCTCTTCCTACTCGATT
>DAIDKM010000146.1 GCA_027450045.1 Paludibacter sp.
CCTGCCCAAGGACCCATGGAGCTTGCAAAAAATAACTCGAAAGAGATTGTATTTTACATGTCTTGTTGCATTACTTAGGGTCTGCTGAAAAACTCTTTTTAATTTGGTAATAAGATGATTATGGCTATATTTGTGGCAATAAATGCAAGGAAATATGACATTACCCCTCAAAAAGCGTGCACCAGCACCCCACTATGAGAGTCCAAAACAGTTAGTTTTAAGTGGTTTTGAGACTCCATTTGAACGGAACCTGAACCCAGCAAACCGTTGGATAGTGTTAGCTCATCTGATACCTTGGGATGAGATTTGTAGTTTGTAGTTTGTATTACAAACATGTTCCCCCGAGTGACACCGGTCGTCCTGCTTTGAATCCTCGTGTGGTTATCGGTTCACTTATCATAAAGCACCTGTGTAACTTGGACGACAGGGAGACCGTTTGCCAGATTTCGGAAAACATCTATATGCAATACTTTCTTGGTTATTCCAGTTTTATTGATGAACAACCCTTTGATGCGTCGTTGTTTGTGGAGTTTCGTAAGCGTCTTGGATTGGAAAGTCTCAACGCCATCAATGAAAGGATTGTGGCCTTAAAGACAAAGATTGAATCGGAAAATAACGTCACTGATTTGCCATGCGAAACAGATACAAAAAATGACTCATCTCAGACAAACCATAAAGGTCGTGTTATTTTTGATGCCACCGCTTGCCCACAAGACATCGCTTATCCAACCGATCTTGACTTGCTTAACCAGGCAAGAGAGAAATCGGAAGAGTTGATAGACAAACTCTACAGTCAGGATTTACATCAGAAGAAACCAAGAATCTATCGCGAAGTGGCACACAAGGGTTACTTACAAACAGCTCAAAAAAGGAACAAGTCACGCAAAGTAATCCGCAAGGCAATAGCCAGCCAATTGGGGTTTCTCAGGCGTAATATTAAAATCATCCATGTTCTGTTGGATGCTTACCCTGCATTCCCATTAACGCATAAGGATCAAAAGTATCTGTTTGTCATTCAAACTCTTTATGAACAACAACGAGCGATGTTTACTGCGAAAACCCATACGATCGAACACCGTATCGTGAGTATTCATCAACCTCATGTGCGTCCCATCGTACGAGGTAAAACTCAGGCAAAAGTAGAATTTGGGGCAAAGATTCATGCCTCTATTATCGATGGCATCACCTTTTTGGATGAACTCAGCTGGGATGCTTTCAACGAGGGAAGTCATATGATGGACTACATAGAACAGTACCGCCAGCGATTTGGTTGTTATCCCAGAGAAGTCTTAGCCGATCAAATCTATTGTACCCGAGTGAATCGATCGGCATTAAAAGCATTAGAAATAAATCTTTTAGCCAAACCCCTTGGAAGACCTTTGGCAGTGCAACATCACGTAAGGCAGGGAGAACGTAATCCAATTGAGGGAAAGTTCGGACAAGCTAAAACAGGATACGGATTAGACCGCATCAAAGCAAGGCTCAAAGGGACCAGTGAAAGTTGGATTGCCGGCATCTTTTTGGTGCTTAACCTGGTCAAGTTGGCCGGGGCGGTACTCCCGTACCAAATTATAAAATGGTCGAGAAGTTTTTCAGCAAAAAAGACAATGAAAATTGTAATTCAATTTTTCCGCCATATTTGCATCCAAAATATTCTTACCAATGAAATAGACTACTCTCAAAGAGTTTATCTCAAAAATCTAACTTGAGTTTTTCAGCAGACCCTAAATAACATCTTTGGAAATCCTGAAAGGATTTAATTTTAATAGCCCTCAATGCAATTGGGGGGGGGAAGATGCCGAAGAAAAGAAAGAACCATGAAATGGTTCAATATGAATTCTTTAATAACATTCAACCCGCTTCGGGGTTGATAACCTCTGTTGTTTATGATCCTCCG
>DAIDKM010000147.1 GCA_027450045.1 Paludibacter sp.
AAACTAAAAATGAAAAGAGCTGCTCTTGATGATAGTTACAGAGAAAAAATCTTGAATATCTAAAAGCGTTTTCCCTGGAGTCATGACATTATCTCTTTGCGGGGTTGATTTGATTTTTTTTTTGGTGGATATTGCGAAAATTCGTCACTTTTGTTTATTGAAAATGATGCCTTAAAATGAGAGCAAGAGAAAAATAAATAGAGCATGCAATGATGTTCGAAAAAGGCCGAGTGATCGATCAACAACCAAATCCCGTTTTGAGTTTGTAAAAGAAACAGCCTAACCAAAAAGTCATAAATCAGCAGAATCTTTTGATTGCATCTCTCTCTCTTTATTGATTGCGTTGCTTGTCATAAAAAAGAGCAGCAGCTCCAAGCACACCGCAGGCTTCAAGTTCCGACACGACTACTTTAAAACGCTCCAGTGATTTTTGATACGTAAATGTGTGAATGCGTTGCCACATGGTTTTCTGAAACAGAGAATAGGCATTTCGTATGGATCCTCCAAGAATAACCAATTCAGTATCATACGCATACAGTATCATTTTTATGACATTCCCCAAATGCATCCCAAACTCTTCAAAAACAGCCATCGCCTGTTGGTTACCTGCCTGTGCTTCCAGAAAGAAAGCTTCTCCTGTCTTATTATAAACATTACGAAAGAACTGACCGCTGGCAAAATATTCGTAGTTGTGATCCAAATAATCCACCTCGCCAAATTCCCCTGCACCGCAATTCGCTCCTTCATACAGTTTGTCGTTGATAATGATACCCGATCCCAGACCGGTGCCAATAGTCAATCCAATCATGGAATGTACTTGTCTGCCCTGACCAAAATATTTTTCACCCAACGCAAAACAGTTTGCATCATTATTTACGAATACCGGAATATGATAGCGTTCCTCCATGAGGGTTTTCAAGGCGACTTCCTTCCATGATGGAATATTCTGGACATCATATACAATTCCTTTTTCAACATCTACCACACTAGGTACCCCAATACCAATTGCCGTAGTTGATTCGTTTACAAGAGCATCAACCTGTTGATACAAAGCAGCTAAAACTTCTTCTACAGTACCGGCGGACGGAATGAGTCCCGAAACGAGACGCGTAATTGATCTTTCATTTACTATTCCCGCACGTATCTGTGTGCCGCCCAGGTCAATCCCTATTACTTGCTGATTATCCATATATGAATAAATTTATCGGATTAAGATTTTACACCCTTCATTTTGATAAGCCTTCTTTCCCATCTACGGGCGCATTCTTTGATTGCTTACGAGCTTGCTGAATCGTCTTATTAACAATAATAGGTCTTGCCCAGAAGCCAACACTAAGAATGTATCCGAGAGTCAAATATAAGAAAAGCATACCAAAGCGTAACCCCACGTGATCCCCTATCCAACCAATAATAAGCGGGATGATTGCTCCCCCGATTACACCGGTTAATAAAATGCCCGAGAAGGCTCCATGATGTTCTTCTAAAGAATTTAATGCCAGGGAAAAAATAACAGGATACATCACGGAGGCAAAAAAACCCACCAGCGGGAAAGCAATCAATACAGCACTGCCACTTGCAAACAAGCCTACGCTCAAGGAACAGATCGCAAGGATAGTGAATCCAATAAGCACTTTGCGGCTATCCATAATTTTCAACAAAGCCAATCCAAGTAAACCACCCGCTGTCATAAATCCCCAAAAATAAGCAACTGTTTGCGCTCCG
>DAIDKM010000148.1 GCA_027450045.1 Paludibacter sp.
GATACCTTTTGTCGTTTATAAACAATCTTATCACTTACAAAACAAGGAACTTTTTGACTTGTGTCTATCGGATACGTCTCTGTAAACAAATTATCTTTCTTAGCATGATAAAATTGAAAAACATGCTGAAGTGTTATGGCTGCACGAGAAATATTCGTATTACCTAAGCTATCCTGACAATGCAAAAGCATCAACGAAAATAAGACAACACAAAGCAAATAATTACGATTCATAAAGGTATGAGTCTAAACAAATTATTTTATACGCATTATTTAACAACAGGAAAAGCACTGATTCTCAACCTCGCAGCTCCCATCGGGATTAGATCAACCTCAACTTCCGGTTCTGTTGAACTTACAGGACTACCCATTAAAGCTCCACATAGTCCGTTTTGGTCGAGTTTCCACGACGGGATCTGTTTTGCCTTCGCTTTAATTACAATAGGAGCGGACGAAGGAGTAAAAGGAAAATTATCTTTCGGCCAGGCCTTCTTTTCTACTTTAAATGATTTAGCCAGATTATTAGGATCCAAAATTAACCCATAATTCCATGGCGATTTAGGGAAAATCTCCCAGGATGGCCACTGGGCTTTATCGACACCTTGTTGCCACTTGGAATCGCTAATAGCTGTAGCATCACTGGCTTCTTTAACATAGTCTTCCTTTATTTTCAATGAAAAAGTAAGAGGTCCATAATTTACACTCACGCTATTGTGATTGTTTACCCATCGCTGAATTTTTATTTTCATGGGCATTGTTAATGCAATATGATCTCCTCTCCTCCACTGTCTGGTTATAACAACAACTTTCCCGGCGGGAGGATCTGTTAAAAGAGATTTGCCATTTAATTGTATAATAGCATGATTGCACCATTCTGGTATCCGTAAATAAAGAGGGAATGTTACTCCATTTTTCATGGATAGCTCAATTCTAACTTTGTCATCAAAAGGATAATGTGTTTGTTCGTTAAAAGTTACCTCCGTCCCATCACCAACTTTTACTTTTGCTTCACTGGCAGCATACAATGCTACAAATGCACCGTTATCAGGAGTTGCCATCCATAAATTTTCTGCATAATATGGCCAACCTTGTCCATGATTATGCTGACAGCAGCGACTGCTAAAAGGGTTCATCATCAAAAACGGGCCCGCATCCATTACACCGGGACTATGGTTCTTATCATCGCTCACAACCATATTAGGTGCCGTTAAATATCTCAATGCCTTAAAATCAGGAGTCAAAGCTGCTGGAAAAGTATTAAATGCTACGTCTTCTGCATGATCTGCCCAAAAGGAATTTCCTGTAATACGCAGCATATTTTCGTCTGAATTCATTTGTTCAACGATTCCGCATGTTTCGATGCATTGATGAGGATCACTATACCCCGGACGGGCAACTTCATCTGCACCAAACATGCCACCGGGAACTTGACCAAAATATTTACGAATAATACGGAATATATCGTACGAAGCCTCTAAATCGCTTGAATCTTTCGAAAGTTCATAATACTCGGCTGGCTCTCTAAATCCTTGAGCA
>DAIDKM010000149.1 GCA_027450045.1 Paludibacter sp.
AAAAAGGTGCTATACTATCAGTAATGGAGGTAATTTATGGCTTCAATTAATCGCTATCAGACAATTAATGATATTCCTGCAAGTAAGGGAAAAGATGTGCTTTTGAAGATTTTAAATTCTCCAAAAGCAGACTTTTCAAAGTTACAAAAAATTGCAGTTGAATCGGAATTAAAATACAAAACAGGGAAATTTACTTGTAACTTCTGACCAATCAATATCCATTTTCCTAAAATATATTTGTTGTTTATATTCTGTGAATGTAAAAATACACCAGAAATAATAAATAATAATATAGTAATTATTCTAATCCAATTCATGTTTGATTGTTTTAATATCAGCTTTGCCATGGTTATCAAATTGAAGTGTGATTAATTAGAGTTTATTTTATGATACAAATACCTAATTTATTCCTCAATATTTGCACTTAATACCACAAGTTGCGATCCCAATTTGTCGCAAGATTAACGAAGTGTATCTTGTGCCCGAAACCCAATGTGGGTTGGAACAACAATCCGTTGAAAAAAACGGATTCTATTTCCAGTCCAGGTTACGGTTGCACTTACACTTGAACTAATAATCTGCCATTCTTGCAACAATAAAGTTCCTCCAAACTTTTTATCATTCGGAGGAATCAAGAACTTAATCGCTAATACTTTGTATGGGCATGTTCATTACCAGATTGGCTATTTTCGGTGTCCATTTGTTACGCTCAGTTGAATCTCTCAATGCATCTAAAACACTTGCACTGACAGGCGTGACAAATGTTATTGCTATCCAATTTGGAAATTTGCGTTTGTAAAAAGATTGCATTATAGTTTGATAAGGATATATATACATGCCTTCATAAAGTGTTCCATTTCTTCCCAATGTGCTTGTTAGAAACGATGTTTTGACGATAGATACGGAACGGCATCACGCCGTCCCATACCCGACTAACCAATAACTACACCGAGGGAATCGTTATTGCATATCATTGCCGAAGTGAGTCTTCGGAACCGGCATTGGAATTTTAAATATGGGAACCGGATTGGCAGGCGGAGTTACCGGCGTGTTGTCGGCAAACATCGTGCTGCTACCAATGAGTAACAGAATGACAAGTCCTGCTTTTACGTAATGACAACCCGATTTGAAATGAGAGGTGAAATCCGCCCCGAATGTGGGGATTCGTTTCGTGTTGATTGAACAAATTGCCTTCATAGGTTAACCCATTTAATAAGGATGCGTTGCAAAGTAATATAAAAAAGAAATTGATATTGCCAAATTCGGCAAAAACTTCATATTAACTATACACTATTTAACCTTTTGTAAATGTTTAGTTAACAACTATTTGAAAGCAAGAGGAAAAGTTGCCATATTAACTTGGCAAAAAACGATGAAAATGAAGGGAAAAGAAGGGTTATTTTTTAGCGAGAAAATCAGTAAGACAGGGAAAACGCTTTTAGATATTCAAGATTTTTTCTCTGTAACTATCATCAAGAGCAGCTCTTTTCATTTTTAGTT
>DAIDKM010000150.1 GCA_027450045.1 Paludibacter sp.
TGGCAAAGAAATCGTTTTTTATTACCAAAGAAAATGATTCTCTTGCAAAAGAAAGTCCGTTATTTACAAAGAAATCGCGATTTATGGCAAAGAAAAACGCTTTTATGTACAAGAAAGAGAAGATAGAAAGCAATCTAAAAACAAGTAATATAATGAATACATGATATTTATCGAAAACTAAAAAATGACTTAGAAATAATGTCGTATATATCCGATAGAAGCTTTCAACAGGTTACTCCCATTGCCCTCTTTCAAAATGGATTTTACCTTCTTTCCTCTCTTTTGTAGAGGATGTCCGAAGGATAGGTGAGGTCGGAGAGGATTGGAGAGAGACGAAAAACTCCTTTCAAAATATACACGACATTAGATCGGTTTTACTACTTATTCCGAATAACAGCAAATAAAGAAAGGGATTATGCCCTATGAAATCAATAAGCAAGCATTTTTTGTCCAAATATTCACTCTAAAATTTATTACAAATCATGTTGTATAAAGTATTAAACAATTTCTCAAGCAGTAAATACTCGGATGCTGCATTTCAGGTCCTTGGAAAAGAAGTGCTTGAGCACATGACCGATAACCCGCGTTTTATTACGCCTGCTCCGACACTGACAGAAGTTCAAACAGCCCTGACCGAATTTGTGAATGCCCTTGGTAAAGTCAAATATGGTAGTAGGGCGGATGTATTAAACAAAAAAGCCGCAAGAGCGACTCTGGAATCGCTAATGCGTGCATTAGCCTCTTACGTGCAAACTATAAGTAAAGGCGACGAAGCCATTATTATCAGTTCAGGCTTCGATGTGAGCAAACAAGCTGCTCCAATCGGCCCGTTACCTATGCCTACAGACATCCAGATCAGTGCAGGGCCTACTCGTGGCAGTCTGCATGTAAGCTGGACTCCGGTGAAAAATGCCTATACGTATGATGTGGAATACACCGAGTACCCATATACCGAAACCACAATCTGGCGTCATTCAGTTTGCAGCAGAAGTGATGAGACTTTATTCAATCTGACGCGCGGCAAGCAATATGCCATTAAGGTTACGGCAATAGGCAGCGATCCATCACGCCTGGCGAGCGACGAATTTCTCAGCTTCGTGATGTAATCGCAAAAAACAAAAGGACAAAAAATGCTAACCATCACAGAGAGGCGCGATTTTTCGCGTCTCTTTCGTGTTTTTAGGAAGTAACCGGAAACAACAAAGTAATGATTAATGGTCAATGATTAATGGTCAATTTGTGAAGGTACAGGCAGTGGAAATCTGCTAATCTACAGATTCATTGTCAATTGTCAATTTTAGAAGGCAATGGAAAACCACGAAACTAAA
>DAIDKM010000151.1 GCA_027450045.1 Paludibacter sp.
TGAAATGATACCCTTTGTATGTGATATCAAACATCCATTTATAGATGTAATAAATGTACGGTATCAGGATAATATAAGTAAGTAATCAAAATTAAGCGACACTATGCGAGTAATTAACAAACATGCTTTTTCCAATAGCTGCCAACGCCCTGTTGGTGGTATAGAAAAGTGTGTCTGTACTGACATAGTCCTGTGGTCTGATCCATTTTCCTTTCAATATTCTCCAAAGAGTTTCAGCGATATTCAAGTGTGGAGAATATGGCGGCAGGTAGAAAAGGAAAAGCCCTCTTTTCTCCCAGACCGGACGCAACTCCCTTATTTTATGATTGCGATGGACGGTTGCATTATCCAGTACCACAAAGGTTTGCTCACGCACCTGAAACGAAAAGGCATCGAGGAAATCGACAACCTTGTCTGCGGTGATACTCTGGGTGGTGGTAAAACCCTGATAGCGATTCTTGCGGTCAATCATTCCAAAGATGTTCAGTCTTGCGCTTCGTTGGGAGGCAATGCATACCTCCTCCCTGGGAAACTGCCAACCATAGGGAACATATCCTTGGGTGCACACGTGGCTCTCATCGGCATAGTAGAGAGCAACACGTCCCTCACTTTCCTGTTGTTCAAGTTCTTGCAGCTTCTCATACTTGTACCGGTAGAGCTGCGGCGAGGGGACTCCCCTTGGGCGTTTTCTTATACGCTTATATCTTGCGCCAATGCTGATAAAAAACGTTTGAAGGTCGACTCGCTTGCCTCTTTTCCGGTAGCTTCCTGCCAAGCGACTTTGGCTTTGCTCACACTCTGCCTGTCTTGTTCGATCGCTGTGCGCACAGCCTGTTCGTCTGAGCAATCCATGATCGGTTTCCGACCTCGACCCGGACGAGTTTCCAATCCGGAAATACCTTCTGATAAAAAGCGTTTTACCCACGAATTCACCGATACAAAACTCATCTCGGTTTGTGCGCCTGCTTTGGCTGAAGACAGACCAGCTCCCTTGAGAAGAACAGAACGGCAACGCATACGAAAACAGTGGCTCGTGCCATTGCGAAACCCATTCTCAAGTTCCAAACGCTGGGATTCCGTTAATTCTAATTTCTTTATTTTTCCCATTACTAATCGTTTATACTGTTATAGATATAGAACGAAAAAATGAATCAAATATTTTGTATAAACTAATTATGAACACTTACTTACCAACTACTATCTACCAACTACTGACTACCAACTACTATTTTATATGAAAGCTCTTGTAAAACTTCGTCCCGAAA
>DAIDKM010000152.1 GCA_027450045.1 Paludibacter sp.
GTCGCAAGCTGCATAATCACAAACGATGATCCCTTTAGGATGCAATTGTAACATGCTAATTGTCCACTTATGATTGATCCCCTCTTCCACTGCATGATGCAACGCACGAGCTTTGTTGTGTCCATTGACTAAAATAAGCACTTCTTTCGCATCCAAAATTGTTCCAACGCCAACAGTCAATGCCGCTTTCGGAACCTGATCGATATCATTGTTGAAAAACCGCGAATTGGCAATCACCGTATCCATTGTTAACTCTTTGTCGCGAGTACGAGAGTGCAACGATGAGCAAGGTTCATTAAATGCAATGTGTCCGTCAGCCCCGATTCCGCCCATAAACAAGTCGATTCCACCAACTGATTTAATTTTCTCTTCATAACGTTGGCATTCTGCGGCTGTGTCGGTTGCCATACCATCCAACAGATTCACATTTTCAGGTCGAATATCAATGTGACTAAAGAAGTTAGTCCACATAAACGTGTGATAACTTTGCGGATGTGTTGCCGGCAATCCAATGTATTCATCCATGTTGAACGTAATCACATGTTGAAACGAAACCCTTCCCGCTTTGTTATGTTCAATCAGTGCTTGATAGGTGCTTAACGGTGTTGATCCAGTTGGCAAACCCAATACAAAAGGGTTTGCTGCGGTTGGGTTTGCTTCTCTGATTTTTGAAACAATGTAATTGGCCGCCCATTGCGACATGAGTGTGTAATCAGGTTCAATAATAAGTCTCATGCTTCACTTGATATTTTAATATTAATAAATGGGTTATGCATTTGCAAGCTCTTTTCCTAATGCAATGCAAGCGTCATACGCAGCTTCTTTCAGACTTTGTTTTTCTTCCACCGCTGTTCCGATAACTTCCCATTTCATCCGTTCGGC
>DAIDKM010000153.1 GCA_027450045.1 Paludibacter sp.
AGCCGTGTAGAAATTGAGTTCGAGAAGTTTACGAAAAAAATTCAGATAGAGGCACGTGTCCTTGGCGACTTGGCTATCAATCATATTGTGCCTACTGCCATTGCTTATCAAAATCGTTTGATAGAGAATATCCGCGGCATTAAGGATGTTTTCGACACACAAGAATTTGAAAAACTATCGGCTGACAGTAAAAATTTGGTACGTGAAATAGGTGAGCGTATCTTAGCAATTAAAACCATGACGTACGAAACGGTTGAGGCTCGCAAGGTAGCAAACAGCATTGAAAATGTGGAAGAAAGAACGTTTGCATATAGCACAACAGTTCGCCCTTATTTGGACAAAATTCGTTATCATATTGACAAATTGGAAGAGGTGATCGATGATGAAATCTGGCCTTTACCAAAATATCGTGAATTGTTATTTATGAAATAATTTCAGCCATAACTCTTCTTTATCAAACAGCGGCTACTTCAGAGCGAAGTAGCCGTTGTTTCATTTTAAATGCAAAGGTTTTTCAATCCCAAAGGATTCAAGACGAAGATTTGTTTTTTGTCAACAGTAATTAGGTTCTCATCCATCATTTCGCTGACGGTGCGAGCTAAAGCCGGACGTGTGACACCAAAAAGATCGGCAAGTGCTTGCTGACTTTCTGTTATGATAAATTGCCTGGAACCGGTGTCTCTCATCTTTTCTAAGAAGAAGAGAGCTAATTTGCTTTTAATAGTGCCAAATTTCAGAAAACGGATTTTGTCACTCAAAAATTGTGTGTGATCAGAAATCATGCGGAGATAGTTGTCTAACATTTTTACATTTTCTTGCAACAATCTGCTGAAACTCTCTTTCCCAATTGTCAGGATGGTTA
>DAIDKM010000154.1 GCA_027450045.1 Paludibacter sp.
GGCATAAGTTGGGCCTCGGCTCAAACAAAGGTGACGGGAGTAGTAACTTCAGCCGATGATGGTCAGCCTGTGATTGGCGCCTCAGTAGTGGTGAAAGGAACTACACACGGAACAATTACGGACGTGAATGGTAAATTTTCGCTTAATTTACCGGCAAATGAAAAAACGTTGGTGTTTTCGTATGTGGGAATGGTGACCCAAGAGTTGGCAGCAATGCCTAGCATGCATGTCATCTTGAAATCGAATGCACAGCAGATGAACGAAGTGGTTGTAACTGCTTTGGGAATTACACGGGATGAGAAATCATTGGGTTACGCTACGCAGGAAGTGAGTGGGAGTACGCTCAATATTGCAAAATCTGACAATTTGATCAATTCCCTTTCTGGCCGTGTTTCAGGTGTTGACATTAAGAATAGCGGCAACTTAGGTGGTTCTACCAATATTGTCATCAGAGGTGATAAATCACTGATGGGTAACAATCAGGCTTTGTTCATTGTGGATGGAGTGCCAATTAATAACACAATGCCTATCTCCAACACAACAGGGTCAAGTACCTACCAATCAACAGGGGGGCAGGGCTATGACTACGGCACAGCAGCTTCTGACATTGACCCCAACGATATTAAATCGATTAGCGTTTTAAAAGGGGCTGCCGCTACTGCATTGTACGGTTCCCGTGCTGCTAATGGCGTGATTATGATTACGACTAAAACAGGACGTGATGATAAATACCTTGGCAAAAAAGGTCTTGGTATCAGCTTTAGCTCTAACGTAACGTTAGGAACCATCGACAGAAGCACTTTCCCACAATATCAGACTCAATATGGTGCAGGAT
>DAIDKM010000155.1 GCA_027450045.1 Paludibacter sp.
GTAGTCGCCAAAATGAGCACGATATGGAATAACTTAAAAGAATACTCCCAACAGCGATTGGCAACAGAAGAAGGAACACAATAGTAATCGGCTAATGGTTAATTTATGAAGGCAATAGGGAACCACAAAGGCAATAGGCAATAATAATCGGTTAATGGTTAATGGTTAATGGTTAATTGGATAGGCAATAGAAACCACGAGTCGAAAAAAACCTGCTCAATCTTTGATCATTACATCATCCAGCAGATTTCTCCCGCTCCTTGGAGAGGGCTGGGGAGAGGTCTAAAGGCAATGTTCAATTTATAAAGGCTTTACTTTATACATTTCACGATCTTGAGGTGAAAAGTCCCCTCCAGAGAACTACAAATGTTAAGGCTGAATGAATTGGATAATGTGCCAATGTGCTAATATGCCAATGAAATCTACTAATCTACAGATTCATTGTCAATTGTCAATTTTTGAAGTCAACTGTCAACTGCTTCCTTAACTTCATACCTTCCTGTAACTTCCCGTAACTTCCAGATTTCATTGTCAACTGTCCATTGTCAATTGTCAATTGTTGAAGTCAATTTATAAAACAATTCGTATATTTGCTGCAAATTGAAAATCAAACTTACAATATGCATGAGTTTATTCCACGAAACATAGAATCACTTGTCTTTCAAAATCTTGAAACCTTTCCGTCAATCGCTATTTTAGGCCCCAGGCAATGCGGAAAGTCCACTTTCATTAAAATGATGGCTGAAAAATTGCCTTCGTTTCT
>DAIDKM010000156.1 GCA_027450045.1 Paludibacter sp.
ACCCATTCGCGTGCCATCAGTTCATGGCCGAAAATAGTCGGATGAATGCCATCCCATATCCAATAATCAACGGGGGTTGTTTTCATTACCCGAGTAAACATTGCCGGATAATCCACGATAATGGCATTGAATTCAGCAGCTAATTTCCGTACAACGACTGCCCGTTTCGCTGTTTCATCCCGCCACAACTCCCATTTTACTTTTCTTGGCCCAACCGGATACACAAATGGAATGCCTAACACGAAAAGTGTGCGGGGATTGCTTTGTTTGCTTTGAGTCAAAATATCACGGTATGCAGCTTCAAATTGTTCCATGGTTTCGGCTTGAGTCGGATTCATCATGACGGCGAATGTGTCGTTTATGCCAATCAAAACGCTGAGAACATCCGGTTTAATGTCTAACGCATCCGTTTGCCAGCGTTTTTGCAGATCAAATACCGTATTTCCGCTGATACCACGATTATAAAAAGAAAATCCTGATGTAGGGAAATCAACTCCAATATGACCCGATATAATAAAAGCATAATCTTGTCCCATGATGTGGTTCTGGTCTGAACTATTCAGCCATCTGCCACCTTCTGTAATAGAATCTCCCTGA
Organism: Paludibacter sp.; assembly: GCA_027450045.1. Classification (GTDB taxonomy): domain Bacteria; phylum Bacteroidota; class Bacteroidia; order Bacteroidales; family Paludibacteraceae; genus Microbacter. Next base: position 598 of record DAIDKM010000156.1, read on the forward strand.
AATAAAAACACAAGCCCTTTCTCTTCTTTTGCAACTTTCGCATTATCACGAAACAATCCATTGGCTATGTTTCTCGAGGCGCTCTATCTGGTCAAAGTACCAGAGAACAGGATATTAAAAATTATCTTGGCCAGTTTCAATTTGGTGGGGAT
>DAIDKM010000157.1 GCA_027450045.1 Paludibacter sp.
CCTTCTCCATTTGGAGAAGGTGCCCGTAAGGGCGGATGAGGTCGGGAAGGTGATCGAAGGGCGGATGAGGTCAAAGGTCACATGTTCTTTATGTACCTCCCAACTACTATTCTTTTTTTTTTGTTCTATGCTGCATTGTTATTTGCAGCAACATTAGGCGCTACGGTAAATACTATTGGAGCTTGGGTATTTACCCGAGTTATAAAAATCATGACTGTTTACTTGTTCAATGTCTGTTATACTATTGTATATAAATCAATAAACTAACTGTCATCTGTTTTTAGACCTTGCTCCGTTTTGGTGCATGTGGGAGTGAAGCGGTACAAGTCTCTACTATGCCAGACTTGAAACGGCAATCTGAAATACTTGCCGGAAAAAGCGATTTAAGCAGGGAAAAAACGGTTGGCATGTTCGTTATACATGCTTCAACTTTGGGAAAGTTGCTTCATTGTTGTACAACAATGCTCCATTTCTGTACAACAATGCTCCATTTCTGTACAACAATACTCCATTTCTGTATAACAATACGGCATTTCTGTACAACAATACGGCATTTCTGTACAACAATACTCCATTTCTGTACAACAATACTCCATTTTTGTACAACAATACTCCATTTCTGTACAACAATACGGCATTTTTGTACAACAATACGGCATTTTTGTACAACAATACGGCATTTTTGTACAACAATACGTTGCTTTTTGGAGGTGAGT
>DAIDKM010000158.1 GCA_027450045.1 Paludibacter sp.
CTCTTGGATTTTTGCGGTCACAAAAATGTTATATGATTAATAGATCTATGAAAATGAAGAAAGTTTATTATTGTATGTTGATATGATTGCTTAGTGGTGTTTTTGGTTAGTAAAAAGGTAACAGCCAACGTTTGTACAACCGGAAGCAACACTTCCTTTAGTATCAGTATTGCTTTCAAACAAGTTGCAACCACTGTCAACACATCCTGCGGCAATACTTTTTAGTTCATAAAAAAAATAGCGGCTAAGCGTTGAAACCAACACTTAGCCGCTCTGCTGTACCCAGACCCGGGCTCGAACCGGGATGGGTTTCCCCACTGGTGTTTGAGACCAGCGCGTCTACCGATTCCGCCATCTGGGCTTATTTAGCGAGTGCAAAGTTACAAAATTTCTTTGAATATCTGTTTATGAAAGGAGAAAAATTATTAAAAATGATTGATTTTTTTGTTCAATATGCAGAAATTGACTAACTTCGTACCGTAAAATAGTTCCTTTAAAGCCTATAACATGGACAACAAACAATATTGCATCATTCTCGCAGGAGGCAAAGGCAGAAGACTTTGGCCCTGTAGCAGAGAGACAAACCCAAAACAGTTTATAGATTTCTTTGGCTCTGGTCGCACACAGTTGCAACAGACCTACGATCGCTTCACCAAGATATTACCACAAGAAAATATTTTCATCACA
>DAIDKM010000159.1 GCA_027450045.1 Paludibacter sp.
GTACCATTGCATCAAAACATTTAAAAGAAGCCGGACATTTACATTGGGAAATATCCAACATTGCCGACAATAGTAGCGGGTTTACCGCGTTACCTTATGGTGAACGTTATTATAGATTGAATTCCATTGCTACTAACGTCTATGCAACGTATTGGACATCTTCATTATACTCAGAAGTATCCGCACCTTTCTTTTATTTGTTTAGCTACGATGCCAATGTATATACAGGATTTAATTATAAAGTCAACGGATATTCCATCCGTTGCATCAAAGAACAATAGTAGTGGGGGCACGATTAAGAAACTCACTTTCACTTACTTACAATAGATAGCAAACTATAAATCAAATCATTTTACAAATGCAAGCAAGCAGCAAATATTCTGTTTCAATTTTTGGTCTCATTCTGGCATTAATCATCAGTTGTGAACCTGACAAGCCCATATTACCTGACAATCTACTCAACGGTAGAACTACAGCCATTTTTAATCCCGATAAAAGTTACGGCACGATGACTGACATTGACGGAAATGTATATAAAACCATCCAAATAGGCGGACAAACCTGGATGGCGGAAAACCTTCGGGTTACGCATTACCGCAACGGCGATGAAATACCCAACATTAAGGATACAGCCGAATGGGCAAATCAAACACAAGGCGCTTATTGTAATTTCAAAAATACT
>DAIDKM010000160.1:0-365 GCA_027450045.1 Paludibacter sp.
TTCATAGCTGCGAGCCATCAGAATTTTTGGCCGCCCGCGCATCCGGAGCATTTGCTCGTGCTCGTTGAGCGCTTCAGTCATAAACGATCGCGACTGGATAAACACGTACTTGTACAGGTGTGGCAGAAGCGATGAATAGAACCTGATGGAATCTTCCACCAGCATGATGACCTGTACACCTACCGAGTTTACATCTTCCTCCACATTCATCCGGTCTTCTATCAGTTTCACTATGGCCAGCAGTAAATCCGAATTGCCAAGCCAGCTGAATACATAATCAATGGCGCTCAGGTCTTCGTTGCTGATGCGCTCCGATACCATTTTTGAAAACGGAGTGAGTACTACGATGGGTATGTCGTTGTGTT
>DAIDKM010000160.1:375-670 GCA_027450045.1 Paludibacter sp.
AAATGGGTTGATGCTGTCGCCGCTGGGCATGGAGATAATCAATTCGTACGTGCGTTCGTTGAGAGCCGCATTGGCTTCCTCTTCACTTCCCACCAGCGTAAACCGCGGCGGATATCGCAGGTTGAGCGATACGTATTCGTTGAAAATCTGCTCATCCACCCGTCCGTCTTCCTCCAGTGCAAATGCATCATACTTACTGGCATAGAGCAGAATATTGTAAATACGGTGCCGCATGAGGCTGGCAAACGAGGTATCTTTGAAATAAAGTTTTTTTATGCTGTTGGTGTTCATTTTT
>DAIDKM010000161.1 GCA_027450045.1 Paludibacter sp.
GGGCCAGTACCGGACCAACAGAACCGAAAACGCCTCCGCCAATTCCACGTTGCTCTCGGACCAGTTCGACAGCTCCGACAGCACAAATACCGAAGTCCAGCAGCTCAATCTTTTGAACGCCGCCGAAGCGCAAAAGCTGAGCGAGATGCAGGCGCAAGGTTCGCTTCATACCTGCATCGCCGGGCAGATGACCGTCGCCAACATGGAGCGGCGCAATGCCGCGGTCGAAGACCTCAATACCGCGGTCTTCGTCCAGCAGCAGCGAGCCACAAATGACGTAAGCGCCGCCGGCGAAAGCAACACCTGGCAGACGTATCTTCCGTAAGTTAACCGGCGCGGCGCTGATTTCATTTTTCAGCGCCGCGCACACTTTTCGTTGCGAGGTGGACCGATGATTTCACCGACCCTGTTGGCGCAGGCATTACCGAGCGCCAGTTCCGGCGTGGACTGGCTGTATCAGTTCACCAACAATCTGACCAATCTTACGACGCAGAACGGCGGCGCGCTCACTCAACTTGGATTGACCGAGCTGAGCTGCATCGCCATGTTCACGCTCATCGGCATGGTCATCAACTGGAATACCTCGACGATGACCACGTGGCACTTCCATGCGCACCCGGTCCGCGCAGGCGATCTG
>DAIDKM010000162.1 GCA_027450045.1 Paludibacter sp.
GCTGCTTCGCCGGGCCATTTCATGCTTTTAATAGCATGATTGATAGATCCTCCTTGATTTACAATTATATCCAATCCATCTTCACGGGCTTTGCCCTGTGCAATGGTATTGGTAGAAATCAATGATTGAAAGCCTCCGGTTTTTATAATGCCAAAAATTCTGCGAAAGAAATAGGTAACTAAATCAACCGCGCCAATTGGAGTAAAGTTGTATTTAATAAATTCGAGATAATTATCTCCAAACGATCCTGTTAGTTTTTGTCCTCCCAAAAACGGCGGATTTCCCAAAATACAATCAAATCCACCCCCTTCATTAAATACTTCGGGAAATTCCAAAAACCAATGGAAAAAGTGTTTTTGTTGGGCTACCGCAGTTGCCATAGCCATGCGGCGGTCTTGCCAGCCCTGATGTCCGGTAAGTATCAGTCGGAATTCAGCATCGGTCAGCAGTTGGTCTTTGTTCTTCTCCGTTTTGGAAATAAAAAACTGCGCTACCTGCGTGTCAGCCATGGCTTTCAGGAACGAATATCCTTTGCCATCCATAAAACGGCGATAAGCCCGGGCTTTACGTTCTATCTCTTCGGGCGTGGTTTCGGGCTGTTGCATAAAGCTTTTGTATTCCGCCATGGCTTCGTG
>DAIDKM010000163.1 GCA_027450045.1 Paludibacter sp.
AGGGAGAAGATAGCGTTTTGTATTATTACTTGTGTAAAAGTTGTGTGATGAAACGAGAGCATATAGGGAAGAGGCCAAAGCTGCTTCCTGAAATGGTAATGATCTGAAACCATTTGCGAAAGATATCGGGAGACACACGGGTCTTTGCTTATGAATGGATTGCATGATTTTTGGAGGTTGTTTTGATTTGGGGAAAATACTTTGATCATTCGCAAAAAGAGACAGGATGGATACCATAGAGCAGGATTTGCGAAAATCAAAGAAATGCAGATTGATAAACGGTTGACTTACAATACAAAAATAAGGATCCATATGCCATTTTTTCGAGAATGGGTTTTTATAAGGTTCATCAAATGATTTGCGAAAATCAAATGCGCCATAAGTATCTGTTTTATACTATTTCATCCGTATTTTAAACTTCAAATACCTGAAACAATTGGCGAATAACCCTCTATTTTCGAACTTTTTTCAACCATAGGTATAAAGTGTTGATTCTATGTAGTATATTTGCCGTTAGTTATGCTTTGCGAAAAGTAGCATGGTTGGAATAGCCCATCAAATCTACTATTCCACACAAAGTGAGCCTTCGGGCGACTGAAACTTTAAACTGTCGTCGTAATCCCAAATTTAATT
>DAIDKM010000164.1 GCA_027450045.1 Paludibacter sp.
TGCAGGCGTGCCTCGCATCGGAGATGGCCGTTGGCAACATGCAGCAGCGCAACGCTGCGGCCCTGGACCTCAATACCGCTGCTTATGTCGCCCAGCAGCGCGCGGCGGACGACACCAGTGCAGCGAATGAAAGCCATACCTGGGACAACTACCTTCCCTGAAGAGGAAACCCGATGCTTAACGCACTCAATACGAAGATTTTGCTCGCCATCCTCGCAGCACTCCTGGCAATCGCTTGTGCGCTTGCGTACCACCGACATGAGGCTGCGAGGGCGGCGGAACTACACGAGCAGTGGCAATACCAGCAGTTGCGGCAGCAAGTGCAGAAGGACAAAAAGAAGCGCAGCTCCGATGCGGCCAACGAAGACAAAACCTGGCAGAAGTATCTGCCTTGAGGTGAGGTTGCGAGATGGTTCCGACGACATTACTGGCACAGGCGTTACCGACCACGAGTTCCGGCGTGGACTGGCTGTACCAGTTCACCAACAATCTGACCAACCTCACCACACAGAATGGCGGGGCGCTCACGCAGTTCGGTTTGACCGAGTTGAGCGCCATCGCCCTTTTCACGCTCATCAGCATGGTGATCAATTGGAACACGTCTGGGATGACCCTGCGTTTTCAT
>DAIDKM010000165.1 GCA_027450045.1 Paludibacter sp.
GCACAATTTCAAGAAATTATCTATTTGGATTAAATCGGTAGATTTTGTTACTGAGATTTATAAAGTAACAAACAGCTTTCCGAGTAATGAGCGTTATGGACTTGTTTCTCAGTTACAAAGAGCTGCTGTTTCTGTCCCTGCAAATATATCGGAAGGTTCAGCAAAATCGAGTAACAAAGATTTTGCCTGTTTTCTTGAAATTTCTCTTGGTTCGACTTTTGAATTGGAAACTGAATTACTTGTTTCACTCAATCTTTCTTATATTGACTTGGAAAAATACAATCAATTGCAAGAAAAACTTGCAGAGCTGCAGAAAATAATAATTTGGTTCAAAGAAAAGTTATAATCAATAAAAAAAATCCGGGATTCAACTGTCCGCAGCACTGATTAATGTCTTGGCTCTTGATTCTTGACTCTTGGTTCTCAAAAAAATGAAAACAACAGCAGTTCGATTATATGGCAAAAACGATCTTCGTTTGGAAGAGTTTGAATTACCTCCGATAGGCGAAGACGAAATTTTAGCCAAAGTAATAAGCGACAGCATCTGTATGTCGTCGTACAAAGCGGCACATCAAGGCACTGAACACAAACGAATC
>DAIDKM010000166.1 GCA_027450045.1 Paludibacter sp.
CATTAAAGAGCAAAGGTATTGACTTCCCCGTTGGCCTTGACCCTACTAAAGTGATTTATGATCAATATGCCAAAGAATTTATTCCCCGCAATTTTGTTATCGACCGTGATGGCAAAGTAGCCTATACAACATTAGGATACTCGAAGGAAGAACTTGCAGGGCTTGTCAGTAAAATTGAAGAGTTGTTGAAGAAATAGTTTTTCTGTCATTCTATCCCGCCCTCGCTGAGTAGGACGCTAAACAATCCGGATTGCAGTACAGACTACAGGGAACGGGGGAGGATGTGCATTTGGCACAAGCTGACAATTATGTCGTTGCCTAAGTAAAAAGGAAGGATTGTTCCTGCTTGTTCAGAACAATCCTTCTTCCTTCATTATTTAAATCTTCTTCCCAATATAGAACACATAGCCGTAATAAGCCTTGTATTTATCATACAATTGGGCTTCATTCCGCTGGTAGGCTATCAGGCTTTCTGCTGCCCGATTTCCTGCATATTTTTTTAGGAAGGTTTCCTGTGCTTTAACTTGCGGAGCATAGAAATGTTCAGTCCAACAGTTTTCAGGCAGGATAAAGGA
>DAIDKM010000167.1 GCA_027450045.1 Paludibacter sp.
AGAGCTCCTTTTCTGTCTTTTGTTGCTCGATGGACTCTTGGGTTCGAGGGTCCACGGTGGCAACATGGGGGGATAGTAACGGTGTCTTAAGGCGGACCATTTGCAAAAGCTTTCCGATCTCATTTTGATCAAGTTGGCTGGGACTGAGGGTGTGCTTCAAGCCGACTCTAGCAGACTGCACCTCGTCGGATGAGGATGGGATGTCTAGCCATTTCTTGTGTCGTTCTATTTCGGCAGGATCGTCATCCCACCGTTGAATTTCCAGTCGGGTTCGTTGCTCCCCATCCTCTCCGACATCGATCAATGCGAGAACATATTCCTCCTTTGAATCATCATTTGGCTGTAGGGATTGGTCGTCCTCACCGGCGTCAATCACAACTGACTTGGGATACCGGTGGAAGTTAATCGTCCCCCGAACAACCTCACCGTCCAAATCTACAAACATACCCACTCCCGGTTCTGTTTCCTCTGTTCCGGTTACAAGAAGGAATTCAGATGGAGTCGGGGATACCACATGCGGCTGTAGTTGTTTCTGGGCTGGCTTTGGAGGTGGAAGTGGAGGCAG
>DAIDKM010000168.1 GCA_027450045.1 Paludibacter sp.
CCACTAAACGGCGCGCCATAAAATCAAGGTATTCTGTGTTCTTTGTTTCAACGACTTTATTAATCACTGTTTCAAAGATTTCAGTCATTGCTTTTAATCGATTACGTAAACCCTCGAAAGCAGGATTGATAGGCTGGGCTTCGTATTGATGCAACTTGGCAACATAAGCACCATTAGTTACGAAACGGATGGCAGCCACAACCTGCAATTGCGACGTACCTTCATAAATGGTTAAGATGCGGGCATCACGATAAATACGTTCGCAAGCATAGTCTTTCATAAACCCAGACCCGCCATGTATCTGAATGGAATCATAGGCGTTTTGATTAGCATATTCACTGGCAAACATTTTTACCAATGGCGTTAGCATGTCAGCAAACTTTTGATACTCTTTTGCTTCTGTACGTTCTTCTTTGGTGAGAGACCGTTCTTCGGCAACCAAGTTGTATGCTTTATACATATCTACAAAGCGGGTAGTTTCATAAAGCAAGGCACGTGAAGCATCCAACTTTGCTTTCATAATAGAGAGCATTTCGAAGACAGCAGGAAACTCGAT
>DAIDKM010000169.1 GCA_027450045.1 Paludibacter sp.
CCATCTGCTTATCGATGATTCCTTTTGGTGTAAGTTCGATGATACGGTTGCAGACCGAATGGATGAATTCACGGTCGTGAGAAGACATCAACACATTTCCTTTGAAATTAATGAGTGTATTGTTGAAAGCCTGTATGGATTCCAAATCGAGATGATTCACAGGTGAATCCAGCACCATCACATTTGCATTGGCCAGCATCATGCGTGAAATCATACAGCGCATTTTTTCTCCTCCGGAAAGTACGCTCGCTTTCTTGTAAATTTCTTCACCGCTGAAAAGCATTTTTCCCAGATAGCTGCGGATATAAGATTCTGTTGTGTCGCTTGAAAACTGTGCAAACCAATCAGAAATGCTTAATTCTGTATTGAAAAATGCCGAATTATCAAGTGGAAGATACGCATGGGTAATTGTCACGCCCCAGTTGTAAGTTCCTTCGTGCTTTTTATCATGACCGTTGATAATCTCAAAAAAAGCTGTCATCGCACGCGGGTCACGGCTCACGAAAGCAATTTTATCATTTTTCTCTACGTTGAAATTTATGTCTTTG
>DAIDKM010000170.1 GCA_027450045.1 Paludibacter sp.
GAAAGAAAATGGATTCGTTTGTTTATGAGAGACTTTTCCGATTTCAACTGTGAAGGGCTACGACACTATTGATTTTCTACTACTTATTTCGTAGTTGGGTTGTATTGTCATGTGTTTTTCACCCACCGGTTTCACGGGTGGCTATTCCTATTTAAGTCCTGCGGACTTTATTTATTTGCCATTTGTTCATTAACAGTTGACAATGAGAAATTGTAAACGTTTCTCATGAAGATACATGGTGTTAAAAGGCGACCTTCCCTAACCCTTCCAAAGAAAGGGGGCAATCGGGAAGCTACATTTTGCTTAATTTGTATAAGTATGCTATGCCAAAGGGAAATAGATAGAATCACATATATCGCTTGCTGCCATAAAAAACACAAGATAAATTACTATATTTGTGGTCGAAACTCTAAAAATAATGGTTAGAAGTGATGTTTAGTGGTGAGATTGAGGAACTTCAATAATTGACAGTTGACAGTTGACTTAATAAATGGACAATTGACAGTTGACAGTTGACAAATGAAATCTGTAAACAATTTTCAGGAC
>DAIDKM010000171.1 GCA_027450045.1 Paludibacter sp.
GATACTTCTTGATCAGGTTGTTCTCAAGCAGCAGGGCATCTAGTTCGGTGTCAACAACAATGAACCGTATATCTGCAATTTTCTGAACGAGTATTTTTACTTTCCCGGTAAGCGAACCATCGCGGGTAAAATAGGAGGATACCCGTTTCTTCAGATTCTTGGCCTTGCCAACATACAGCAGTTTGCCTTCCTTATCGTAATACTGGTACACCCCGGGCTTATCAGGCAGGTCTTTCACGATGTTCTCGAGATGTACTGTTTTGGGAGGCATTTCTATTGGTGAGGGGTTTTTGGGATTAGAGTTCAGGGTTTAATTGACAATTGACAGTTGACAATTGACAATTGACAATGCTGTTTCTGTAGTTTTCAGTAATTATATTCTGATCGTTTTCGAGTGAGGGGTTGAGGTTTGAATAATTGACAATTGACAGTTGACAATTGACAATGCTGTTCTACATTAACTTGATTGTTATGACCATTTCCAGTTTCCAGATTCCAGATTACTAATTCCTATTAACTATTAACCATTAACTATTTTCAATTT
>DAIDKM010000172.1 GCA_027450045.1 Paludibacter sp.
CAAAATCAACCATAAATACAAAGCCAACACAGCTGAAGGGGTAAATGAGGAAGTTGATAAAGACTTTTTTCTGAATAGTATGTACGAAGTGGTCGAATAAAAAATTCAGATATTTCAGTAAAAAAAAGGAAGGAATAACACGATGTTAATCCTTCCTTTTTTTATGGTGGAGATTACCGGACTCGAACCGGTCACCTCGACACTGCCAGTGTCGCGCTCTAGCCAGATGAGCTAAACCCCCAAACTTGATTTTGAAATTGCAGTGCAAAGATAAGAAAGTTTTACAAATTATGAGTACTTTTGCTTTCATTTATCCAGATAATTTAGAAAAAAAGAAAGTAAGGTTTCGATCGGTTTTCACACTATCAATTTCTCATAGAAGAAAAAACAGATGCAGTTTTCCTTTGTAAATCTCAATAAATCAATGTATATCAACAATTAAATATCACACTAAATTCTGATGTTAATATTAAATACCACCTTTTTGGTTTCTGACAGGGTTCAAAATCAATGGCTCAATTGGGTTCACGAGCAACATATCC
>DAIDKM010000173.1 GCA_027450045.1 Paludibacter sp.
GATGATTACAAGTCCGTTATGGGACAATGCCGATTATCAACCCGTTGAAGCGAAATACGTTCCGTTTGATAGAACCACACCCAAGAAAAAGAAACAGTAACCACACGTGACTTTATAGAGACCATTCACACAACACCATTTTAAGCTATGCAATTAAAGATCGCTGTTTTGCCCGGTGATGGCATCGGGCCTGAGATTACGCAAACTGCATTGGAAGTAACCAAAGCCATTGCGCAAAAGTTTGGACACCAGTTAACATACGAATTTGGAATAGTTGGCGCTTGTGCCATTGATAAAACAGGGAATCCTTATCCTGAAGAAACTCATGCTCTCTGCATGAAATCGGATGCAGTCCTTTTTGGCGCCATTGGCGATCCGCGATTCGATAACGATCCATCGGCAAAAGTTCGTCCCGAGCAAGGATTGCTTGCCATGCGCAAAGAATTAGGATTGTATGCCAACATTCGTCCGGTAACCACGTTTCCATCCTTGCTGCATAAATCGCCTTTACGTCGCGATTTGGTTGAAGACG
>DAIDKM010000174.1 GCA_027450045.1 Paludibacter sp.
AGAGATTATTCCTGTTGCCGAAGAAGTGGGTATTAAGATGGCGCTTCATCCTGATGATCCTCCTTTTGCGGTATTAGGACTTCCTCGCATTGTAACCTCTGAAACAGATTATGCCCAGTTAATTGAAGCTGTTCCTTCCACAGCTAATGGTATCTGTTTTTGTGCAGGATCTTTGAGTATTAATGCGTCGAATGACTTGGTACGAATGAGTCAACGCTTTGCCGACCGTATTCATTTCGTTCATTTACGCGGCACGCAACGTCTGTCACCTTATCAGTTTTACGAAGCGAATCATTTAGAAAGCAATGTGAATATGTATGCTTTGATGCGTTCGTTTGTAGAAATGATGCATCAACGTGGAATTCGGTTGCCGATGCGTCCTGATCATGGACACCAACTTTTCGGAGATTTTGACAATAAACAGTTTCTGCATGGCTATTCATTGCTGGGCAGAATGAAAGGATTGGCGGAGTTGCGTGGACTTGAAATGGGAATTCACAAAACGTTGTTTCCTTCGAAT
>DAIDKM010000175.1 GCA_027450045.1 Paludibacter sp.
CTGTAATCGTTATCCTGGCCAGCGCTTTCTATCTCTTCTTCCTGGCGTTTATCAGAAGACAAACTCCTGCAAAATAAATGATTATATTTGTATTAGCTAATGCAAGAGTTAAACAATGGCGTTTCAAAAATCTCAAACTCAATATGTTTTATAAAACAAGTTCCGTTTTACGGGACGAGTCCCATACGACTTTAAACAAATAAATTATTTACTTATGAATCAAAACTATAATACTAATTTCCGTTCACTGTGGATAGGGCTATTATTCCTTTCTTTAGCTTGCGCAAGTTGGTCAAAAACAATGGTTTCTAATTTGACTTGTGAATATCGAATCAATCCGATAGGCATTGATGTTTCCCAACCCCGTTTAAGCTGGCAAATAACCTCTGATGAAACGAATGTTTTACAAACGGCTTATCAACTTCGAGCCGCCTTATCGGTTTCTGATTTAACCCATAAGAACAAGTTAATTTGGGATTCAGGTAAAATTGATTCCGGTCAATCGATATTGGTT
>DAIDKM010000176.1 GCA_027450045.1 Paludibacter sp.
TTGTTCGCCGCCTCCAACTCCTGTGCGCGGGCTGTAAGGGCGATTGTGAGGTTGACGATTTCCTGTTCCGCCCTCATACGGGCGGTGATATCCTCTTTTACCGCCACAAAATGGGTAATGGTGCCCTGTTCGTCGAGGATTGGGGATATGGAGGCGGCCTCCCAATAGGTCTCGCCGTTCTTTTTGCGGTTCAGAAGCTCGCCGTGCCACTCCTTGCCGGCGGTGATGATGCGCCAGATCTCACGGTACTGTTCCGGCGCCGTGGCGCCGGATTTCAGGATGCTCGGCGTGTTTCCCCTGGCTTCATCGGCGGAGTAGCCGGTAAGCTCGGTGAATTTGGGGTTGACGTACTCGATTGTTCCGGTTACATCGGTTATCATCACCGTGCTGGGGCTCTGCTCGACGGCCCGTGAGAGCTTGCGGATATGTTCGCTCTGTTGCCTGACCTTCCGTTCCAGCAGGATCATGTCGCGGCTTTTGTCGATGATCGTAAAGAGATGACCGTAATCCAC
>DAIDKM010000177.1 GCA_027450045.1 Paludibacter sp.
ATTTATCCGGCGGAGTAAAAAGGAATCTTCATCTCGGTTTTAACCAAATAGCAACATAGACAATAGACAATGAATTTGCAGATTAGCCGATTACTATTGCCTATTGCCTCTGCTGTTCCCTATTGCCTTCACAAATTAACCATTAACCATTGATCATTAACAATTAATCATTAACCATTGCCTTGCAGTTTCCGATTCCTTCAGTCTTAACACCTTTGTTCTATCTCCCTTTCTTATCCAATTTCTCTTCTGCATAGCTCGCAAAGGCATTTTGCAACTTGTTGAGAAATACGGTTGGGTTGATCTTGCGTTCGGTGGCTTTGGCTAACTTGCCTTCAGCATCTTTTATCGTTATGGAAAAAACCTGCTCGAACAATCCCAGCAGTTCTTTGCGGGTGATCTCTTTTCCATCTTTGCGTTGAATTGCTTTCTCTTTGTATAAGGCAGTCACCAATTCGAGCAGGTCAGTGTCGCTGGCTTTCCAGTCATAGTGGATGGAAAT